>USDP01000050.1 GCA_900553545.1 uncultured Eubacteriales bacterium
CTTGATGCGGTTCCAGCTCAGCTCGGACACATGAACCATGCCGTCCACGCCGCCGATGTCGACGAACGCACCATAGCTGGTCAGGGACTTGACGGTGCCGTGATACTTGTTGCCAACAGCGATCTCGCTCCAGATCTTCTCCTGTGCGGCCTTGCGCTGCTCAGCAGCGACGCTGCGGATGGAGCCGACGACGCGGCGGCGGGCACGGTTGACCTCGGTGATGCGGAGCTGGACGGGCTTCTTGACCATCTCGCCCAGATCGCCGCCCTTGGGCACACCAGACTGAGAAGCCGGGACGAACACGCGGACGCCCTTGACATTGACGACCAGACCGCCCTTGTTCTCTTCGGTGACGACGCCTTCGAGGACTTCCTTGCTCTCGACAGCCGCTTCGATCTCTTCCCAGGCCTTGCCGGCCTCAAGACGCTTCTTGCTCAGGCGGACAACGCCCTCGCCGTCGTTGACATGGACAACGATCGCTTCGATCTCGTCGCCGACATGCACGATGTCCTCGACCTTGACGGACGGATCGCTGGTCAGATCTTCAACCGGGATGTACGCGGTGTGCTTCGTGCCAAGATCGACCTGGATCTCGGTCGAGCCGATGGCCATAACGGTACCCGTGACCTTATCTCCATTATTCAAAGTCTTGAGGGACTGCTCGAGAAGCTCGGCAAAATTCTCCTCCTGTGCAGTTTCAACTTTCAGTTCTTCGCTCATTGTGTTGTTTACCTCCTTAATTATCCACGACGGCGTCGACGCGCCTGCCGTGATACCTATCGTAGCTGCGCCGGAAAAAAGACCCAGATCCAGGTCGCCCGCATGATCGACCAGTGCCACCGTCCGGCAGTGCTGTTTACAGATCATGGCAAGCCTGCCCGTGTTGGCGCTGCTTGCATCCCCGACGACGACCATTGCATCACATTTTCTGGAAAGCCTGATTGCTTCTTCCTGTCGCATTTCCGTAGCTCTACATATTGTATCAAAGATTTCGAGATTTGTACAGATTTTTTTTGCGATTTCGCGGCAGGAATCCCAATTTTTTTGCGTCCCGGTCGTCTGACAGACCATCGTCAGCGGCAGATCGCGCCGCGTGCCGTCAAAATCGAGCCATTTTTGCAGTTCCTCTGCGCTTTGCAGGACAACCGGTCCGGTGCAGAAGCTCGCGATGGCCCGCACCTCCGGGTGCTCCGGCGTGCCGATGATGAGGCAGCGGCGGCCTTCGCGCTCCGCCTTTTGTACGATCCGGTGGATTTTTTCCACAAACGGACACGTTGCATCGATGACTTCAAGGCCCCGTGCGGCCAGTTCCTCCTGCATCGCCTTTTCCACGCCGTGCGCCCGCAAGATGACCGTCTCACCGGGCTGCGCCTCGTCCGGCGACGCAATCTCGCGGACGCCGAGCTTCGCGAACCGCTCGACCACGTGGCGGTTGTGGATGATCGGCCCGAGCGTGACGGCGCGTTTACCGTCGCGGATGGCCTGCTCTACGAGGGAGACCGCCCGGTCAACCCCGAAGCAGAAGCCCGCTGTCTTTGCCAGATAGATCTGCATGTCCGTCACCGCCTAACTTGTATATCGTCTCCAGTATCGCGTCCGCCACCGCGTGGCAGGCTGCGTGGTCGCTCTGCGAAATGTCCTCGATTTTGTATGGCGCGCCGAAATAGACGTCCACCGGACAGAACGGCGTCCGGTTCCGCGTCACATACACCGGCACGACCGGCGCGCCGCTCTCGAGCGCCATGTGGACAGCTCCGGTCTTGGCGCGGACGTGTTTATCGCCGTTGCACCGCGTCCCTTCCACGAACACGAGCAGCTTGTCTCCCGTGCGGAGCGCCTCCGTGCTCTTTTTATAGACCTCCGGCTGATGTGCACCGCGCCGGACGAAGATGATGTCGAATTTCTCCATCACCCATCCGAGGAACGGCACACGCCGCAGCTCTTCCTTCGCCAGAATCCGGATCATCTTCGGGCTGTTCAGCGCCAGCATGATCCAGATTGGGTCTGCCATGCCGGAATGGTTCGCGCACAGCAGCGCACACCCCGCAGGAACCAGCTCCCGCCCATGGACGTGAAGAACCGGATGCCAGAAAAACAGCCCGATCCGGCAGATCCACCAGCAAAGCCGATACCAGAACGTCATCCGAGTTTCCTCCGCACGATCTCCAGAATCTCCTGCACCGACTGCTCAATCGTGTTGCCCGACGTATCGAGCTTCACGGCGTCACGTGCGGGGCGGAGCGGCGCAATATCGCGCTCCGAGTCCTGCTTGTCCCGCTTTTTCATCTCGTCCAAAACCTGCGCGTAGCTGCTCTTGTCGCCCTTTGCCTGCAATTCCTCAAAGCGGCGGCGGGCGCGTTCCTCCGGCGAGGCTGTGAGGAAGATCTTCACGTCTGCGCGTGGCAAAACGACCGTCCCGATGTCGCGCCCGTCCATGACGACGTCGTGCTCCCGCGCGAACTGCCGCTGCATGTCGAGCAAATACTCCCGCACGCACGGCTGCGCCGACACGCCCGAGGCATAGCGGCTCATCTCCGGCGTTCGCAGCTCGGCGGTCACGTCCATGCCGTTTAAGATCATGTGCTGCACACCGTCGGCCTGATGGTCGATGACGATGTTCACATCGTCGATCAGCCGCCGGATACCGTCCGCGTCCTTCGGGCCAATGCCCATCAGCCACATGTGATAGCCAACCGTGCGGTAGATTGCGCCCGTATCGACATATAAATAGCCCAGTTTCTTCGCCGCGGCCTTGGCCATGGTGCTCTTTCCCGCGCCGCTCGGGCCGTCGATGGCGATGGCGTGATGCTTCATTCCGATTCCTCCTGTGTCTGCGCAGCGGCAAGCCCGGCCGCGCGGCCGGTTGCCCATGCGATCTGTAAGTTAAATCCGCCCGTGTAGGCGTCCACGTCGAGCACCTCGCCCGCAAAATAGAGTCCCCGTACCAGCTTCGATTCCATCGTCGCCGGGTCGACCTCGCGAACCTTCACGCCGCCGGACGTGACGATTGCGTCCTCGACCGGGGCCTTGCAGGCAATGTCAATCGTAAAATGCTTCAGGATGTCCAGCAGCGCATGCCGCTGCTGCTTCGTGACCGAGTGGACCTTTTCATCGCCCGGGATCCCACTCCGCTTGATGACCACCGGGATCATCGACCGCGGCAGCAGATCGTCCAGCGCATGGGAAAAGTCACGGTTCGCGTACTTTTCAAAGTCACGCAGCAGCCGTTCATCGAGCGTCTTTTCGTCCAGCGCAGGCTTGAGGTCGAGGTCGACCGTGAACGCCTCGCCCTTCCGGTCCATGTGCGCGCTGGCAGACAGGACAATCGGCCCGGAGAGGCCGAAATGCGTGAACAGAAGTTCGCCGAATTCCTCAAAAACGACCTTGCCTTTGGCGTTTTTCAGCCGCAGCGTCACGTTTTTCAGGGCGAGGCCCTGCATGGCCGCGCAGTCGTGCCCGCGCTCGACGAGCGGCACGAGCGAACCGACCGGCTCCACGATCGTGTGGCCCAAAGCCGCCGCCATCCGGTATCCGTCGCCGGTCGAGCCGGTCAGCGGGTAGGAGCAGCCGCCGGTTGCCAGAATGACTGCGTCTGCGGGGATCGGGCCGTTCGCCGTTTTCACGCCGCACACCGCGCCGTCCTGTACGGCAATTTCCGTTGCCCGCGTATGCCGCACCTGTACGCCAGTCTGGCGCAGATAGCGCTCCAGCGCCGCCTGAACGTCGGACGAGCGGTCGGACACCGGGAAGACGCGATTGCCGCGTTCGGTCTTCAGCGCACAGCCGTGGACTTCAAAAAACGCCTTGGCGTCGGCAGGGGAGAAGCGCGAGAGCGCGCTATAGAGGAAGCGTGGATTCGTCGGCGTGTTTTTCAAAACGTCTTCCCACGGGCAGTCGTTCGTCACGTTGCAGCGTCCCTTGCCCGTGATGAGCAGCTTTTTGCCGAGGCGGTCGTTCGGCTCGAGCAGCGTGACCGCCGCGCCGTGCTCCGCGGCACAGCCCGCGGCCATCATCCCGGCCGCGCCGCCGCCGATGACGACGACGCGCTTATTGGACGCGCTCATAGACGTCATATTCATCCCAGATGTGCTCCAGATTTTCAAAGGTCTGCGTCAGGAGCCGCTCCTGGCTCCGCCCAATCGAGACGACGAGGGCGTTGATGACGCTCATCGCCGCGACGAGCGAGTCGACCACTGACACCATGCCGCTCTTCGCGACGAGCACGTGGTCGGCAAATTTGCCCGCCGGGGCATCCGGCTTGTCGGTGATGGCGAGCACGGTGGCCTGCCGGTCGTGCGCGTACTGCATGACCTTGACTGTCCGGCCGGAATAGCGCGGCAGGCTGATGCCGAGGACGACGTCGCCCGCGCCCACGCGCAGCATCTGCTCGAACATCTCGCTCGTCGCCGTCGAGCTGACGAGGCGGACGTTGTCAAAAAGATTGCGGAAGTAGAAGTTGAGGTAGGCGGCCAGCGCGGCGGACGAGCGCACGCCAACAATATAGATGTGTTTGGCCTGCAAAATGGCCTCCACACAGGCGGCCATCTCCCGCCGGTCGAGCGATTCGGCGGTGAGGCGGATGGAGTCGATGTCGCTTTGCAGCACGCTGGACACCACGTCCTGATCGCCGAAGCGGTCGTTCGCGGCCTCAATGCGCTGCACCGAGGTGAGGCGCGTGCGCACCATTTCCTGTAAGGATCGCTGCATGCTCGGATAGCCGTCGAAGCCAAGCTCGACGGCGAAGCGGACGACCGTGGACTCGGAGACCGCGACGGTTTTGCCGAGCTTGCTGGCCGTCATGAAGGCGGCCTTGTCGTAGGATTCGAGAATGTAGTTTGCGATGCGCTTTTGTCCTTTGGAGAACGTATGTAGCTGGGCCTGAATGCGGGCCAGAATATCGGTTGACATGGCAAGTTCCTCAATCAATAAAAATCGAATCTATTTTACAGGGAAGCCCTGAAAATTGCAAGTATTTTTGGAAAAATCACGAATGATTTTGAAGCATTTCCAGCTCCTCTTCCGTCAGGGAGCGATACTGGCCGGGGGCGAGATCGCCGAGGCGGAGCGGGCCTTCTGCGATGCGCTTGAGGCGTGTGACGGTCAGCCCCGCGCGCTCAGCAAGGCGGCGGATCTGCCGGTTGCGGCCCTCGTGGATCGTGATGCGGAGGAGGGCCGTGGCGGGCTTTTCGGTGCGCTCGGCGTGGCTTTCGGTGCGGCGGCTGTCCGCAGTTTGGGACGGCGCTTCAAGGTTCACACGCAGCAGCTCGACGCGGGCGGGGCTGGTCTTCCGGCCATCGATCTCGAGCGGTTCGGCGAGCGACCGCTCCGCGCCGGGCGCATAGTGGCTGACCCAGAGCAGATAGACCTTTTCGATCTCCTGCTTCGGGTGCATCAGGCGGTTGGCCAGCTCGCCGTCGTTCGTCAGGAGCAGCAGCCCCTCGGAGTTGAGGTCGAGCCGCCCAACGGGGTAGACGCGCTCCGGCAGATCCGCGACGAGATCGGCCACGGTCCTGCGGCCCTTTTCGTCCGAGAGCGTGGTCACATAGCCGCGCGGCTTGTTTAGCATCATATATAGATGCTCCGGCGCGGCCCGCTTCAGGCGCACGCCGTCGACCTCGATGACGTCGGTCTGCTCGTCGGCGGTGTCGCCGAGCTGGGCGGTGTTGCCGTTGACGCGGACGCGGCGCGCGGTGATCAGCTCCTCGGCTTTGCGCCGGGAGGCGACGCCGTGACGAGATAAAATTTTTTGCAAGCGTTCTTCCATGCTATTCTCCGAAAATTCGTTGAAATATCGATTTTTGCACAGGATTTTCAGCCACAGGTGCAGCAAGGCGGAGGGGGAGCGCGCCGATGCGCGTGCCGTCCAGCCAGACCTCAAGCGTGGCGGAGACAGTATCGCAGGGCGCGAACACGAAGTGCGGCGCGAGGAGCCGAAGCTCCGGCTGTTCGCCGTCCGCCAGCGGATAGGAGAAGGAAAAATGCGAGATCAAGCTGACATAATCTTCCGCTCCGCTGATAACCGGAATTTGCCCGACGACAGAATCCGCGGTCACGAGCTGCCGCTCGGAAAACTGCGAGAAGCCATAATCGAAGAGGGCGGCGTGGTCGGCCCAGTCGTTGGGATCAGCGATCGTGACGGCGATGAGCCGCCGTCCGTCGCGCTCCGCCGCGCCGACCAGAATCCGGCCCGCAGTTCGGGTATAGCCGGTCTTTACGCCGATCGCGCCGGAATATTGCCATAGAAGTTTGTTGTGGTTGGTCAGGACGCGGTCGCCGATGGTGACGGATTTCGTCGAGACGAGCTGCGCAAAATCGGGATTTTGCAGCGCGAAGCGCGTCAGGCGGGCCAGATCGAGCGCGGTGGAGTAATTTTCCTCGCTGTCGAGTCCGTGCGGATTCGCGTAATGCGTATTTTTCAGGCCTAAAACCGCCGCTTTTTCATTCATCCGCATGGCAAACGCGGAGATGCTGCCGGAATCGGCCAGCGCAAGCGCAACGGCGGCGTCGTTCCCGGAGCGGAGCATCAGGCCATAGAGCAGCTCGTGCACGGAGAGGACTTCTCCGGCCTTGAGGTACATCGAAGAGCCCTCGATGCCGACGGCCTCCGGCGGAATGACGACGGTTCGGTTGAGATCACCCGTCTCGCAGATCACCAGCGCCGTCATGATCTTGGTCGTGCTGGCGATGAGAGACTTGTCCTCCGCATGGGACGCATAGAGGACGCGCCCTGTGGATGCGTCCAATAAAACGGCGCTTTTGGCCGAGAGACGCGGTGATTCTGCCCGCAGAACGCCCGCTGCCGCATCCGCTGAATTGCCGCTGGCGCTCCGGCTGACGTCCGGCTGAACTGCCGCTGCCGCACCCGCAAGGAGCGGAGACAGGAGAATCAGGACAGCGGCGGATGCAGCTGCCCTGACAAAAATTTGCTTTTTCATGTGCATCACCCACGGACAGTATGCCGCGTGGGGCGGTGCGGGATGTGCGCCAAATTTTGGGATAGCGCCATAGCAGAATTTTGGATGAGGCGCGGCGCGTTACAAACGAATTTCCAGAATCAGGGCTGCGGCGTCTTCTTCTCGGCGCGCCAGGCGTCGATGCGGTCGAGCAGGTCGGGCACCTGTTCGATCAGGCGGTCCATCGAGGTGGAGGCCGGCTCAGCCACGGGGAGCATACGGACGTTGCCGTCGCGAATGATCAGAAATGCGATGGGCGTGATCTTGACGGAGCCGCCCGCGCCGCCGCCGAAGCAGTTGTCGGGCTGCTTGCTGCTCATGGCAAAGTCGGAGCCGCCGGAGCCGTAGCCAATGGAGACCTTGGTCACGGGGATGATGGTCACGCCGTCGGGCGTGGTGATGGGGTCGCCGATGACGGTATTGACATCGATCATGTCCTTGATCTTCGCCATCGTGGAGGTCATCATATCAGAGAGAGGATGATTCATGTGTTCGCACCGCCTTTTTTCGAGTCGTTCAGAAGTTTCAGGAAGCCGAGGCCCGCCTTGAGGCCGAGCGCGAGGGCACGGCCAATGGTGATTGTGAGGATGAGGTGGGCGTCGACGCTCATTTGTTCTCTATTATAATCCAGAATCGGGCAAATGTCACGCTTTTTTATCACAAACAGCCGGTCGAGCGCGGGCATCAGCGCGCCGACGGCGGCCCACGCCTGCCCATAGTGCAGGGCGGCGTCCGCCGGATCGTCCCCGGCGAAGGTGACATGGAGCGTCAGCTCTTCGACGCGGAGCTTGCGCCGGAGATCGCCAAGCGTGGAGAGCGCGAGGTTCACAAGGCGCAGGATGCCATTCAGGCCGCCGGGAAGGGCGAGCTTCTTTTGCGGGGCTGCTTCTGCCGTTGGAGCATCCGGCGCTGCGGACGGTGCAGGCGATGCGGCTGGCTTCTGCTGTTTGGACTTCTTTGCTTTTTTCGGCTTTTTGGGCTTTTTCGGCTTTGCAGGGAGAATCTGCAGCCTGAAAAAGCCGATCTTCGCCGAGAGAAGCACGCCGCCCTCGCCGTAGGCCGCGTCGACGCCGACCGGGATGCAGCCGATCAGCACCAGCACGGCGAGGATCACGAGCACGGTCATCCACCACGTCCAGCTCATGACTGGCCCTCCGCGGGGGATGCGGACTGTGCGGCATCGAGATCGAGCTGGAGCTGCTCCTTTTTTACGGCGATGTCGACCTTTTCGATGTCGGGCAGGTCGGCCAGCGATTCAAGGCCGAAGACGCGGAGAAAGTCCGGCGTCGTTTCGTACAAAATCGGGCGGCCGGGGACGTTCAGGCGGCCGCATTCGCGGATGAGCTTTTTCGTGAGCAGGGCGCTGACGGAATAGGCGCTGTCGACGCCGCGGATCGTCTCGACGTAGGCCTTCGTCGCGGGCTGATAGTAGGCGATGACCGTAAGCGTCTCGAGCTGGGAGGGCGAGAGTTTCGGCGGCTTGCGTGTCTCGAGCGTTTTCGTGACGTATTCGGCCATTTCAGCGGACGAGCACATCTGATAGGCGTCTTCGAGCTTCACGATGCGGATGCCGCTGCGGTGGTAGGAGAGGGCGCTGATGAGGGCTTCACATTCGCGGTGGATCTCGGATTCATCTACTTGCAGGGATTCCGCGAGGCGGGAGGCCGCGCCCGGTTCGCCCGCGGCGAAGAGCACGGCCATCAGCGCGCGCTGGAGATCATTTTGTTCCATAATGGCTCCTTATCCGGCGCTGACCGGCTCGTCCGGGTCCTTGAGGTAGGTGATGGACGGGTCGTCCGCGTCGTCGATCGATACGGATTTGAGTTTACATAATTCGAGCAGAGCGAGGAAGGTCGCCACGATCTCAGAGCGGCTGCGGCTGCCCTGAAAGAGGGCCTTGAGGCGCATGACGCCGTGCGAGAAGAGGCGGCGGACGATCTCGGCCGCCTTTTTGACGACGGGATACGGCTCCGCGCCGACGATGCCTGCGAAGTTGGAAACAGGCGGCGGCAGGCGGCGCTCCGAGCGGTCGGCAATGGCGGCGAGGGCCGTCAGCAGGTCGGACGGGTCGTGCCGGTAGCGGTAGGTCTGGTCGCGCTCGTAGGGTTCCGGGCCTTTGGTAAAGAGGCCGAGTCCAATTTCGTTGCGGACGGAGAGCTGCGAAGCGGCGAGCTTGATCTGCTCGTAGGCCTCCTTGCTCTGCCGCTCGCGGAGGGAGCGGATCAGAATTTCCATGTCGCTCTCGGCCTCTTCCTGCTCGGCCTTGGAAAGGAGCATGCGCGTTTTGATGTACATGAGGTGCGAGGCCATGGCGATGAATTCGCTGGCGACCTCCATGTCCATGCGCTTGCGCTCGTCGAGCCAGGCAAGGTATTGCTCGAGAATGGAGGTGATGTTCACGTCCTGAATTTCGATTTTATTTTTGCTGAGCAGCAGGAGAATGACGTCCAGCGGGCCGTCGAAATCTTCGAGGGTCTCGGCCCTGGCGCGGACGACGCTGTCCAGATGGTATACGGGTTCGTTCATATAAACAGTCCAATCAGGAAGGATACGGCGGAAGAGAGGCCGTTCAGTAAGCCGGTGCGGAGAAAGTTCAGCGGCGTGTCGAGCACGTCGGCAAAGAGCAGAATGTAGAGCAGGATCATGCCGTAACGCTCGTAGCGCATGAGCCATGCGTAGGCGGAGTCTGGCAGGAGGGAGAAGAGCACCTTGCTGCCGTCGAGCGGGGGGATCGGAATAAGGTTGAAGACGGCGAGACCGGCGCTCAGAATTGCAGTGTAGAGGAAGAAATAGCTGATGTAGTAGACCAGCGTGGTCTGCGGGAGGAAGAGATTGCAGAGCGCGAGGCAGATCAGGGCCAGAAAGGCGAGAATGACGTTGGAAACAGGGCCGGCGAGGGCTGTGATGGCCATGCCGGCGCGGCGGTTGCGGAAGCGGCGCATGTCGATCGGGACGGGCTTGGCCCAGCCGAAGTGGAAGATCGCCATCATGATGAGTCCTCCGATGTCGATGTGGCGGAGGGGGTTGAGCGAAATGCGGCCCATGCGCTTGGCCGTGTCGTCGCCGAGCCAGTAGGCCGCCAGACCGTGGCACGATTCGTGGACGGTGATGCAGAGCAGGGAGGCGAGGACGACGATGAGCGTGTCGAGGAGGGTGTCGAAGTTGAGCTGGCGGAGCCAGGAGAGAAAGGTGGTCATAGGTGTTACCTTTGATGGTGTGATTTGAGATGAAAATGTAGGGGTGGGCAATGCCCGCCCGAAAGGCCCCCTCTACCAAGAGGGGGCTGTCATGCGAAGCATGACTGGGGGAGTTTCAAAATTTCCCCCCCTGATTGCTTACGGCAATCTGTCCCCCCTCTACCAAGAGGGGGGCCATCCGCTGCGGCGGGGAAGGGCCGATGAGTACCCGCAAGGGGCAGGCCGCATCTGTAACGCTCCTTCGTCGCGA
>USDP01000051.1 GCA_900553545.1 uncultured Eubacteriales bacterium
GGGCCGCCGGCGCTGCCGGCGGCCCTGCTGTTTTTAACGCTGCCCATTCAGAACAGGATGCTTCTGGCGTGATCTCTGATTCCGCACCGGTTCAGCATCCGGCCTTGTCCATGAGCTTCCGATAGACGACGCGCATCTCCGGCTCACGCACCTCTGCCTCCACGTCGGCGAACGGAATCCAGCGGACGGCGCTGTTCTCGTCGGCCTTGACACGGATGGGGAGGCGGTCGTCCGCT
This sequence comes from uncultured Eubacteriales bacterium, assembly GCA_900553545.1. Taxonomy (GTDB): domain Bacteria; phylum Bacillota; class Clostridia; order Oscillospirales; family Oscillospiraceae; genus CAG-170. The sequence goes on from USDP01000051.1 coordinate 237, forward strand.
TCGAGCAGATAGGTGCAGTTCAGGTGCAGATGGGTCGCCACGTAGCGCCCGCGCTTCACATGCCCGTCCACGCCGAGGATCTCGAGCGAGAAAATGTCGTTCCGCAGCGGCCTTGCGCCGACAATGCCGGATTCCTCATTCGCCTCCCGCAGCGCCACGCGCAGCAGATCCTCCTCGCCATCCGCGTGCCCGCCGAGCCAGGCCCACGACTGGTAGAGATTGTGGAACGCCATCAGCGCATGCGTCCGCGCGGGATTCACGATCCAGCAGGAGGCTGTAAAATGCGCCATCTCGTTTTCCCGCGTCAGCAGATCGGGGAACGTGTCCATGTATTGCAGCATCAGCCGCTTTTCCGTTTCTTCCTGTTCATTGTAGGGCCGAAATGCCAGAATATCATCGCGCAGTCCCATTGCAAGCGCCTCCTGTAAGCTGTTTGCAATATTCTATCACAGCCACCCAAAGGACGCAACCCGGATACATTCCACCCGTTTCTGCGATTTTGCCCCTACAAACACAAGCAAATCTCAGCACAAAACTAAAAACAGCCCCCTCTCATATGAGAGGGGGCTGTTTTGTGTCAATCCACAAAGGTTTCGGGGTCAATGGATGCGCCGTTTTTGCGGACGGCGAAATGCAGGTGGGCGTCCTGCCCGACCTCGAGCAGCGCCGTGCGCCCGACGGAGCCGATCGTCTGCCCGGCCTCGACCTTGTCCCCGGCGGAGACAACGGGTGTGGCGGCCAGATTCTGATAGTACGTGACGCAGCCGTCGTCGTGCCCGATGACGACCGTCGTGCCGAGCAGCTCGTCGTCATAGACCGCCGTGACCGTGCCGTTTGCCGCGGCCCGTACCGGCGCGCCCTCGGCGGCGGTCAGGTCGACGCCGTCATGCGTGCGCCAGTCGCGCGTCGTGGCGTTGAAGGCCAGCTGCTCCATGCTGTACGCGCTCTGCGTCTCGCCGGACACCGGCCACACGCGGACGTTTGCCGCCTGCGCGTAGACCTGCTCGTCGGTCTGCGAGACGGGCGCGGATTCCGCCGGCTTAGTGACGGCGGCAGGCTTGCTTGCAGACGGCTGTGTGGGCGTTTTCGCCGGCTGGGACGGGATCTCCGTCTCCGTGGCGACCGACATCGCAGGCTCGCTCAGTGCGTTTTTCTCCGCGATCGCGCCGGACAGGAACAGCCAGCCCGACACGCCGACCGCGCAGATGCAGAGCGCCAGCACGATGTAGTAGCCCTTCTCGCGCAGAAAGTGTTGAAAACGGTTGGGTTTGGAATTTTCGTTGTGTTGCATTTCTTGCACCTCCGAGGCTAGTATCCCCGGAAGCTGCCAAATTAAACACAGATTGGGAATGTTTAGTAGACTGTAGCCACAAAATACTGTTCCAGACAGTATTTCAGGATGCGGCTGCGGGTGACGATGCCGATGAAATCGTCCTTGTCGTCCACGACGGGGACGAAGTTCTGGTCGGCGGCGACGGCGATGAGGTCCTCCACGCGCGTGTCCGCGCGCACGGGCTGTACCGCGCGCCGCGGCGCAGCGATCTCGGTGATGGAGTGTTCCTCGGTCTGCCGGATGTCCATGACGCAGAGCCGCTTGAACGCCCAGAGCAGATCGCCTTCGGTGATGACGCCCTTATAGTGCCCCTCCGCGTCGAGGATGGGAAGCGCGGTATAGCCGGAGTTTTCCATGCGCTCCATCGCCTGCCGCAGCGTGGAATCCGCGTCGACATAGGAGCACATCGCCTTGGGCGTCAGAAAGAACAGGATATTCATTGGAGAAAAGGGCCTCCCTTTTGAGTTCGGTATGTATAGTTTACCATATCCGGCCGCCGCCGTTGTAACGAAATTGTGAATTACGCCAGAAACCTGTCGGCGTTATGCGGCGAAGAGCATCGTGAGCACGAGCGGAATGGTCACGAGCGAGAGGAGCGTGGACAAAAAGACGCAGCCCGAGGCCAGCGACCCGTCGCGCCCGTAGCGATAACAGAGGATCGTGGAATTCGTGGCGGCGGGCATGGCCCGCGCGAGGATGAGCGTGGTGAGCATGAGGTCATGCGTCAGAACGCCGCGCAGCAGCACCCAGAGGCCCAGCGGGATAGCCACCAGCTTCACCGCGCAGAGCACATATACCCGCCAGTCGCCGAAGACCGTCCGCAGCGAGAGCTTTGCCAGCGCAGAGCCGATGATCAGCATGGCCATCGGGCTGGTCAGGTTGCCGACGTAGTCGACCATCTGGCCCACGATTGCCGGGACGCGCAGCGCGCTGAAATAGAGCGCATAGGCCACGAGCGCGGCGATCACGCACGGGCAGCGCAGGATGTCCCACGAGAGGCGGAATTTGCTCGAACCGTCGAGCAGATAGACGCCGTAGGTCCAGCAGAAGATCTGAAAGCCCAGCACGAAGATCGAGATGCAGAACCGCGCGCTCGCGCCGAGGAGCGCCTCCGCCAGCGGATAGCCCAGATAGCCCACATTGGAAAAGACCAGCAGGAAAACATAGATCCGCGCGTCCTTTTCCGGCGCGCGCATCGCCCGCACCAGCAGCCAGCCCAGGCCGATCAGCAGGAAATAACAGGCAAAGTTGACCCCCGTGAGCTGCAGGACCTGTCCGTTGGTCAGCAGCCGCTCCCCGACCATCACCGACGCGACGATCTGCAGCGGATTTGTAATGTTGACCACCAATGAGGAAAGCATTTTATTTTCATCTTCGCCGAGCACGCCGGCCTTCCCGCCGAGGAAGCCAACGCCCATCGCGAAAAACATCAGCACCAGCTGATGCACCAGTCCGGAAATGTCCATCCGTTTGTTCCTTCTCTTTCTTTTTCCGCCGTTTGGATCAGCTGCCGAAGCACTGTGCGCAGGGCGTATATCCCTGCCGCTCCGCGAGCTTACGGCTGTAGGCCCAGAAATTCTTTTTCAAAAATTTTCCGCAGTCATAGCGGTGATAATTGCCTGTGCCGTCGTCCTCGATGAAGACGACGTAGCTGTCCATGAAGCGGAGCTTTTTGCTCTGGGCATCAACTGCTGCATAGAGCGTGTCATAGTCGGCCCGCAGACGGTCGTTTTCCTTCTCCAGCGCCGCGACCTGTTCCTCCAGCACCGCATTCTCGTCCGTGGCCTTCTCCAGCTCCTTCTGCTGCTCCGAGAGGTCGTATTGCGACTGGCTGGCCGAACTTTCTGCGCTGTTTACAGTTGTCAGCAGTTCTTCAATCTGCTGCGTCTGCGCGGCGGTCTTCTCCTCCTCGGCGGCGAGTTCTGTTGTCAGGTCGTCGATCTGTGTTTCCAGCGTGGACAGGCGCTTTTCCCGCTCGGCGAGGTCATCTTCGCGCAGGCGGATGACCCGCCGCTGCCGCGCCAGACCGGAAAACTGCCAGATCGCAAGACCGAGGCTGACCGCGGCGACGATGCACGCGCAGACCGTTAGCGCCCGGCCCGGGCGCTTTTCCTTCTTTTCCGGCTTTGCAGGCTGCTTTCCAGTGGGTTCCTGGGGCTGCTTCTCGGAAGATTTTGGCGATTCTGTTCGCCGCACCGGGGTTTGCATCCGGCCCGGCTGCGCCGCCGCAGACGGGCGCGGGCGCGATGGCGCCGCGCCGGGATTCAGGCCGCACTCGGCGCAGAACAGCTCGCCGTCCGGTATTTCCTTGCCGCACTTGATACAGGTCGTCATATCCCGTCTCCTTCGTTTTTCTGTCTGTTTATATAACTTTTTACGTCTGTTTCTCTAGCCTTTTCCGCTGAGATCGTATGCAATACTGATAAAATGGCCGCGCACGATCTGCGTTGCGAGTGCGATCTCGCGTCCGTCCAGCTGTGTCCGCGAAGCAAGGACAGAAAAGCACCGCGGATCAAGGCCGAGGCCGCGTCCGTCCAGCTTCATGACCGCTTCCTTCCGCGTCCAGAGCCACGAGAGCGCCCGCTCGCTGTCCGCTTCTTCCCGCTGAAAGATGCGCTGGAATGCCCGCTCGCGTATGCGCTCAGATACCGCTCGGTCCGCGCACTCCACATCCACGCCGCACGGCGTGTCAGAAATCAGCAGCACCGCGAGATCCCCGCCGTGGCTCAGGCTGAATTCCGGCCCGCCCGGCAGATATGGTTTGCCCTCCGGCGTGCGGAGGAGCGCTTCCTCGTCCGCGACATATTCCGCAAGCAGCAGCCCCGCGGCTGCGATGCCAGCGGCAGTTTCCGAATTGTGGCAGCGCAGAACGCGATCCCGCCGCTGCGGCGAGAGACGCGCCAGCGTTGCTTCGTCCGGCAGAGTGGCCTGTCTCCAATACAGTTTTATGCTCATGTCCGGAACGTGAGCGCCGCGAGGGCTGCGGCCTTGCCGTTCTCCTTTTTCACGGCGAGGCGCGTTTCCGCGCCGTCGTCGCACCGGCTGAGGCGGAGCGTTTCGCCCTCGAGGCAGGGAGAAGCGTAATGAATTTCAAATGTCTGCACCCGCGTCAGCTCCTCGGCGGTGCAGCAGCCGAGCGTCGCGCGGACGTAAGCGAGGTTGTTGACATGCCGCCCGACGTCGATGTCCGTCGCGCGCACGGGATAGGCTTCGCCCGGCTCTGTGAAATCGTCGACAAAGCGGCGCGGCTTCTGCTCGATGGCGGCCATGGCAGGGAAGGGGAAGTCCTGCGGGAAGCCGGACTGCCCGAACGGGACGACCTTGCCCGCGCCGCCGAGGATGGCCCACTCGGTTCGCCCGACGGCGAAGACCTCATCGCCGCGCCGGAGACGGTAGCTCCGGAAGCAGCGGACGCTCTCCACGCGGCACGCCTCCGGCCACGTCTCGCCGGTCACGGTGTCCATCAGGGCGAGGGGGCGCAGAAGTTCGATCCGGCAGTGGACGGTCAGCCAGAACTCCCGCCGCCGAGCCATCGCCGCAAAGCCGACGCCGATCTGCTCGGCGTGCTCTGCCGCCAGCGCCTGAAACAGCGTCAGCCCGCCCAGCACGCCGAGCCGACCGTCCATGCCGCAAAGCTCCGGCGAGATCAGAAATTCCCGTGTCCAAATGCCCTGTTCCATATCCTCTGCTCCTGTTTTCCGCTGTTTTGGTTTTGTTTTTATTTATCATAACACGGGGAAGCGAATGGGTCAACCGCGCAGGCCGCCCGGTTCGAAATTCCACTCTGGAAGGCTTGCATTTTCAAGGCGCTTATGCTAGGATATGCTTGAAAAATTGGCCGAATCGCGGCCATCACACATTGGGGGAATTGGACCATGAAACGTACAGTGGCACTGGCCATTCTGGCGGCGCTGCTTCTGACGCTCTGCGCCTGCGGCAAGGTCCGGCAGGCGGAGGAGGCAATCGACGCGATCGGCAACGTGACCGCAGAGAGCGGCGCGCAGATCGAAGCGGCGGAGGCTGCCGTCGAGGCGCTGAACGATAAACAGCGGGACAAGCTGCCGAATCTGACCGTGCTCGAAGAGGCTCAGACCGAATATGAGACGGTATTGGAGGAGCAGGCCGTGACCGAAGCCTGTGTGCAGGAGGCCGAGAACGCAATCGACGCGATTGGCAGCGTCACGCTGGACAGCGGCGACGCCATCCGTGCCGCCCGCGCGGCCTATGACGCCGTGCCGGAGGAGGCGCGGGAACAGGTGACGAACCGGGAGACGCTCTCCGCTGCGGAGCAGACCTTTGACGCGCTGGCCATTCAGGCCACGACCGACGCCATCAACGCCATCGGCGACGTGACGCTGGACAGCGGCGAGGCCATCCGCGCGGCGCGCGAACTCTATGATGGGTTCAGCGGCGCAATCCAGTCGCAGGTGGCGAACCGGGATGTGCTCGTGCGCGATGAGGAGCAGTTTTCTGCGCTGCGCGTGCAGCATGTGAACGACCTGATTACGGACATCGGAGAGGTTACGCTCTCGAGCGAGGATCGCATCCGTGAGGCCGAAGACGCCTACAACGCCCTGCGCGAGAGCGAGGCGGCGGCAGTCACAAATCATCGCGTGCTGGTCGAGGCGCGGGAAGCCTTTGACACGATGGAGGCCGCGGCGCGTCTCCAGGTGGCGATTGATGACGCAAGAAGCCGCCTCCGCGTGACCCGGCTGGAGGTCAAGCCGCTCGAAGCAGGCGGCGCGGAGCTGCATTTCAGCTTTGTCAACGAATCAGAGCAGACCATCCATTACGTCTATTATGGCGTGACGTTCTACGACGCCGAGGGCACGGTGATCAGTCTGGAGTCCACGGGCGCGGAGATCTGCGAGCGCGTGGCCAGCGGGCCGTTTGCGCATGGCGGCGGCGCGGAGGAGACGGAAACGCTCTGGGGCGGCGACGGACGCGAGCCGGTTTCAGTGCATCTGACTGCGCTGTCCATCGAATATGAGGACGGAAGCATCTACACCTTCACCGATGACCAGCTTGCCGCCGTGCTGGAACCGTAAAAAAGTCAAAACAAGATCCCTGCCTCTCTTGCGAGGCAGGGATCTTTGTATTTGTGGTTATTTTCGCAGCGTGTGCCACTGCTTGCGCAGCAGGACGTAGAGGATGACGACGCCGGCTGCGTTCAGCAGCGCCTGTGCAAGGCCCGCCGTGACGAACGTCAGGATGCAGAGCAGACCCGCAACGATGGCCGTCGCGAGGAAGGCCGTCCGCCGTGCGCTGGCCGCGAACCAGATGAGTCCTGCGCATTTGAGCAGCAGGAGCGACGCCTCTAAAATGTAGAACCAGAGGTAGACCGAAACGCTCTGCATCATCATGTCCAGCAGGTCGCGCATGGGCGACAGCTCCGGATACGCGGCGAAGACGGCGCTGAAAACGTCCTGGTTGCCGTAGAGGTAGAACAGGTTGAAGAAGCTGAGGGTCTGGAACGCGGCGGCGATGATGCAGAGGATGAGCCAGACCTTTGCCCCGGTCTGGAAGCGCTTTGGCTTCGCAGGGCGGGCCTCCGCCGTCTCCGGCGCATAGGTCAGATCGGCAACCGGCTCTTCCTGCTGCGGCGCGGGCTTGCCATAGCGGCGGACGAGCGCACCGCAGTCCGGGCAGATCAGGACATTGTCGTCCACCTGCTTGCCGCAGTTATAACACGTTTGCATGTGGAATACTCCTTTTTCCGTGTGAATAAAGTTCGAGATGGTACAGTAGTATTGTAGCGGTTTCGGCGCGGAATGTCAAATGTGTCTCACAGAGCATTTTTTGCAATGTTTTCAGCAGGAAATTGCATTTACTTTCGGCCGCCGGGCGATATAATACAATATAGAATGAAGCGGCCAACGGAGGTGCGAGATGCGATTTACCAAGATGCACGGCGCGGGCAACGACTTTGTTGTGCTGGATGCGGTGGAGCAGCCGCTCGGCATTGCGCCGGAAGACCTTCCGGGGCTGGTATCCCGGCTCTGCGACCGGCACACGGGTGTGGGCGCGGACGGCGTGATGGTGCTGCAAGCATCGGCGACCGGTGCGGACGTGGCGATGCGGTTCTACAACTCCGACGGTTCGCTCGGCGAGATGTGCGGCAACGGCGCGCGCTGTGTCTGCCGCTACGCCTGCGAATGCGGTTATGCGGGCGACACCGTCCGCGTGGAGACGACGGCGGGTCTCGTCACCGGCTGGCGGCAGAGCTGCGACCGGTTCCGCATCCGGCTCAATACGCCGACGGTTTTGGAGACGGAACGGACCTTGACCCTCGACGGCGAGACCTATTGCTGCGGCTATGCCGAGCTGGGCAACCCAGGCATCCCGCATTTGACGGTGGAGATCCCAGATCTGCTGCTGCGGATCGACAACGAGGAAGCGCTTGGTGCGCTGCGGATGCTCGGGCGGAAGCTCCGGTACCATCCGGCGCTGCCGAAGGGGGCGAACGTCAACTTCTATCAGGTCACGGGGCCGCAGCATCTGCGACAGCTGACCTATGAGCGCGGCGTGGAGGATTTCACGCTGGCCTGCGGCACAGGGGCGGGATCGCTTGCTGCGGTGCTGACGGCGTCCGGACGCATGGACGGCGCGAATGTTCAGGTTCAGACGGCGGGCGGAGACCTCGACGTGGAGGTAGAAATGGAGGCCGGGCGCGTGGAAAACCTGTATCTGACGGGCGCGGCCTTGATCGTATACAGCGGCGAGCTGGCAGAAGAATTTTTGCAGCCGGTCGTGATCGAGGATATTATGGACTAAGCATTGGGAGGAGAAACCATGAAAAAAGGGAGCTTTCTGAAAAACTACGGATTTCTGATCTGCATGCTGATCGGCATCGTGGCCGGCTGCATCGTCGGCGCGATCTGGCCTGCCACGAAGGACGCCTCCGGCGAGATCCTCGTCAAGGGCGCGACCGTGCTCGAGCCGCTCGGCACAGTATTCCTGAACCTGATGTTCTGCATCGCCGTCCCGACGGTCTTCTGCTCGATCTCGTCGGCCATCGCGAATATGCAGAGCGCCAAGCGCGCAGGCAAGATCATGGGCGTCACGATCGCGACGTTTTTCGCCACGGCGGCCATTGCGGCGGTCATCATGTATGTGACCGTTTTGATCATCCCGCCGGTTACGGGCGAATACGCGATGATCGAAGGGGAGGTCGGCGGTACGCTCGGCGTGGCCGACATGATCGTCAACTTCTTCACGAAACCCGACTTCACGGAGCTGTTCAGCCGCCGGGCCATCCTGCCGCTGATCGTGGCGGCGGTGCTCTTCGGCTTCGGCGTGCAGATGGCGGGCGGCTCGGAGACCAGAACGGCGAAGCTGCTCGAGGACGTCACGAACTGCATCATGAAGACGTTCAAAATTATCACCTACTACGCGCCGATCGGCTTCTTCGGTTTCTTTGCCTACCTGATCGCCTATCATGGACCCGACCTCATCGGCGACTATGGCCGGACGCTTGCGATCTACTACATCCTGAGCTTTGTCTACATGTTCATTTCCTTCCCGCTCTACGCGCGCTTCGGCGGCGGCAAGGGCGCGGCGAAGGTCATGTTCTCGAAGCTGTTCCGCCCGGCGGCGATGAGCTTCGGCACGTGCTCCTCGGTCGCGACGATCCCGACGAACATGGAGGTCGCGGAGGAGACGGGCATCCCCAAGGATGTCTCGAACATCGTCGTCCCGCTGGGCGCGACGATGCACATGGACGGCTCCGCGATGTCGGCCATCATCAAGGTCGCGTTCCTGTTCGGCATGTTCGGCCAGGACTTCACGACGGGCCGCGCGCTGCTGGCGATTGTGGTGGCGGTGTTCTCGTCGGTGGCGATGAGCGGCATTCCCGGCGGCGGCGGCACGGGTGAACTCGTGCTCTGCTCGATCTTCTTCCCGGATCATCTGGCGGTCGCATTCCCGATCGCGCTGGCGCTCGGCAATCTGGTCGATCCGCCCGCAACGATGGTCAACTCCGCCGGCGACTACGTCGTCTCCTTCATCGTCGCCCGCTTCGTCGACGGCAAGGATTGGCTCCAGAAACAGCTTCAGAAACAAAAAGCAGAACAATAAAAAGAGGCACCCCGTCCGATCCACCGGACGGGGTGCCCTTTTTGCGTTGTAGGGGCGGACGACCCTGTCCGTCCTTGCAAAGTGTATCCGTAAAAAGCCAAATGTCCGCCATCATCAAGATAGCGTGCGGCGCGGCGGAATTCTCTT
>USDP01000052.1 GCA_900553545.1 uncultured Eubacteriales bacterium
CCGAGGATCTCGACGGGGTTCGTGAGGGTCATGAACTCGATGCCCTCTTCCTTCGCGTGGTGCTGCTCTTCAAGTCTCGCGGGCATTTCGGCCTCGCCGCGGCGGTAGACGATGTACACCTTCTCCGCGCCCATGCGCTTGGCGCAGCGGGCCGCGTCCATGGCGACGTTGCCGCCGCCGACGATGGCCGCCGCGTGGCTGACGAGGATCGGGGTGTCGTACTCTTCCTTGTACGCCTTCATCAGGTTGATACGGGTGAGGTATTCGTTCGCGGAGCAGACGCCCTTGAGCGCCTCGCCCGGAATGTGCATGAACATCGGCAGGCCCGCGCCGGAGCCGACGAAGACAGCTTTATAGCCCATCTCGAACAGGTCGTCAATCGAGAGCACCTTGCCGATGACCATGTCGGTCATGACCTCGACGCCCTGCGCCTTCAGCTTTTCCACTTCATTCGCGACGATTGCCTTCGGCAGACGGAACTCCGGAATGCCGTAGACCAGAACGCCGCCAGCGGTATGGAGCGCCTCGAAGATCGAGACCTGATAGCCCTTCTTGGCCAGCTCGGACGCGCAGGTCAGGCCGGACGGGCCGGAGCCGACGACCGCGACCTTGATGCCGTTGGAGGCAGCCTTCTCAGGCATGGCGTTGACATTTTCACGATACCAGTCGGCGACGAAGCGCTCGAGACGGCCGATGGCGACCGGCTCGCCCTTCACGCCGCGGACGCACTTGCTCTCGCACTGCGTCTCCTGCGGACAGACACGGCCGGAGAGCGCGGGCAGCGCGTTCGTGGAGGTGATGATCTCATAGGCCGCAGCGAAATCGCCCTCAGCGACCTTGGCAATGAACTCGGGGATGCGGATGTTGACCGGGCAGCCCTGGGTGCACTGCGGCTTCTTACACTGCAGGCAGCGCTTGGCCTCGTTCACGGCCATCTCGGCGGTGTAGCCCAGCGTGACTTCTTTGAAATTATGGTTACGGACGTTGGCGTCCTGCTCCGGCATCGGAGTCTTTGTCATCTGCATGTTAGCCATGGTTCCGTTCCTCCCTTACTTGATCAGCTCTTCGCCGAGCTTTTCGATGCGGCACTTGTGGCTCTGGCGGACCTCGGCCTCGCGCTCGCGGTAGACGCCGTTGCGGTTCATCAGCTCGGCGTAGTCGACCTGATGGCCGTCAAAGTCCGGGCCGTCGACGCACGCGAACTTGACCTCGCCGCCGACCGTCACGCGGCAGCCGCCGCACATGCCCGTGCCGTCGACCATGATCGGGTTCAGCGAGACGATGGTCTTCACGCCGAACGGCTTCGTGGTCTGGGAGACGAACTTCATCATCGGGATCGGGCCGATGGCGAGCACCTCGTCATACTGCTTACCGGATTCCAGCAGCTGCTGGAGCTTGACGGTGACAAAGCCCTTTTCGCCATAGGAGCCGTCGTCGGTCATGAGGTACAGGTTGTCGCACGCAGACTTGAACTCGTCCTCGAGGATGACGATGTCCTTGTTGCGGAAGCCGACGATGACATCAGTCTCGACGCCCGCTTCCTTAAACGCCTTTGCGGACGGATAGGCAATCGCACAGCCGACGCCGCCGCCGACCACGCAGACGCGCTTCTTGCCCTCGACATCCGTCGGCTTGCCGAGCGGGCCGACGAAGTCCTGGATATAGTCGCCCTCGTTCATGCTGCCGAGCAGCTCGGTGGACAGGCCGACCTTCTGGAAGATGATTGCGACCGTGCCCTTTTCGCGGTCGTAACCGGCAATGGTCAGCGGCACCCGCTCAGACTTGTCGTCCACGCGGAAGATAATGAACTGACCGGCTTTCGCCTTCCGCGCCACGAACGGAGCTTCGATCTCCATATAGGTGACGGCGGAATTGAGTTCCTTCTTACATACGATCTTGTACATAGTGTTTGCTCATCCCTTCATTTGTCGTAATATTACGCCGGATGGCGCTCTATATCACGCTTGTTTTCCAACATGCCCATTCTAACATAGAGTGCGCTTATTTGCAAATCCTACCGGTGGAAAAATACCGAATTTACAAAAATATTTTTGGTAAAAACGTGCGTCCAGTCGAATTCCTGCGTCAGCTCTGCCGCGCTGGCCGCCTCCGGCCTGTCCAATAATCCCGCCAGAAACGCCAGCTTGCCCAAAAGCTGCCCTGCTGTCAGCGTTTGGCGCAGCACGCCGAGGTCGAGATCGTGCTCGCGCTTCGAGAGCCTGCGTCCGTCCGGCGCGCAGAGCAGCGGCACATGGTAATAGTGCGGATGCGGCAGGCCGAGCTGCGTTTGCAGCCAGAGCTGCCGCGGCGTCGACCGCAGGAGGTCCGCGCCGCGCACGATCTCCGTCACACCACCCGCCGCGTCGTCCACGACGACGGCCAGCTGATAGGCGTAGACGCCGTCCGACCGGCGGAGGATGAAATCTCCGCACTCCCGCGCCAGATTTTCGCGCATTTCTCCCTGCAAACCGTCTACAAACGAAACTTTCTCGTCCGGCACGCGCACGCGCCAGGCCGGCCGCCGCGTCTTTGCCGCGCGCTCCGCCGCCGTGAGATCGCGGCACGTCCCGGCGTAGATCACCGCCCCGTCGGAGGCGTGCGGAGCCGAGGCCGCGTGCAGCTCGTTCCGGCTGCAATAGCAGGGATAGGTGTCCAGCCTGGCAAACGCCTCCGCATACGCCTCCGTCCGCTGCGACTGCGGCGTCTGTTCCTCGTCCCAGTCCAGGCCCAGCCATTCAAGGTCGCGCCGGAGCTGCGCGGCGTATTCCGGCCGGCAGCGGTCGGGGTCGAGATCTTCAATGCGCAGGATCATTTTTCCGCCCGCACTCCGCACGGAGAGCCAGGCCAGCAGCGCCGAAAACACATTTCCTAAGTGCATCCGCCCGCTTGGGCTTGGGGCGAACCGCCCTACTACCATACCATCACTTCCTTTTCGCCCATTCTAGCATACCCGCGCGGAAAAAGCAAAAGGCCCCGCTTTGAAAAGCGGGGCCTTGGTGCGCAGCTCAGAGATGGTACTGCTGGCTGTATTCCTCGTAATAGCGCTCGTGGGTATCGGATTTCATTTCCTTGATGCTGGAAAGGTATTCGTGCGTGTCGAACGAGTCGGATTCCAGCTCGATCATGGCGACGGCGATGTTCGAGCAGTGGTCGGCCACGCGCTCGTAGTTGGTCAGCAGGTCGTTGAAGAGGAAGCCGTTGAGCAGCGTACAGTGGCCCTTCTGGAGGCGGTCGACATGGTGGAGCTTCAGCTCGTCGCAGAGATCGTCGATCAGCTCCTCCAGCGGCTCTACGCGGGAGGCCAGGGAGAGATCATTGCGGATGAAGGCATTGACCGTGATATGGACAATCTCGGCCAGCGCAGATTCCAGCACGGCCAGCTCGCGCAGGGCATCGTCGGAGAAGACAATGCTCTTTTCGCGCATCTCTTTCGCCGTCTGCGCAATATTGAGCGCGTGGTCAGAAATGCGCTCGAAATCGGAGATCGTGTGCAGGAATTTCGAGGCGTCCTCGTTCTGCTTTGAGCTAAGCTCCTGCCCGGTCAGCTTGACAAGGTAGCTGCCGAGGCGGTCTTCGTAGCGGTCGACGACCTGCTCCATCTCGACGACGGTGCGGTAGCCCTCGTCGGAATAGTGGTGCAGGAGGCGCATGGCCTCGGCGAGGTTTTCCTGCGCCTCAGCGGCCATGGAGTTGATGGTGATGCGGCTCTGCTCGATGGCGAGGGCCGGGTGCTGGATGAAGCGCTCCTCGAGGCGGATCGTCTCGTCCGTGGCCTCGGCCTGGACGGGCTTGTCCTTGACCAACAGATCGACGACCTTTTCGATGACGTCGATGAACGGCAGAAGAATGACGACCTTGACGAAGCGGAAGAGCGTGTTGACGAAGGCGATGGAGACGCTCGACATCGTCATGCTCATGAAATCAAACTGTACGAAGGCATTGACGAGGTAGAACGCTGCGGCCCAGAAGATGACGCCCACAACCTCGACCACGAGGTAGACCATAGCCGTGCGCTTGCCGTCGACATTCGCGCCGATGGCGGACAGCAGCACCGGCAGGGCCGCGCCGATGGCGATGCCCATGATGATCGGCAGGGCCATCGAAAAATCGATGACGCCCGTGGAGGCCAGCGCCTGCAAAATGCCGACGGCGGCAGATGCGCTTTGCAGCACGCAGGTGAACAGCGTGCCGAAGAGGATACCGAGCATGGGATTGGAGAACGTGGTGAGAATGCGCAAAAATGTGGGGTCGCTCCGCAGTGGGGAGACAGCCCCGGACATGGCGCTCATGCCGAACATCAGCACGGCAAAACCCATCAGAATGTCGCCGATGTGGCGCTTCGTCTGGCTCTTGGAGAACATGCGGAGCACGATGCCAACGACCGAAATAATGCCCGTCAGCGTGGCCGTGGAGAACAGGTCGATCCAGCCGCCGCCTCCGCCAAGGTCGGAAAGGCAGATGATCCAGCCGGTGATGGACGTGCCGAGGATGGCGCCCATGACGATGGAGATGGCCTGGCGCACCCGCATCATGCCGGAGTTCACAAAGCCGACCACCATGACCGACGTCGCCGACGACGACTGAATGACCGCCGTCACGCCCGTGCCGAGTAAAAATCCCTTCAGCGGGCTGCCCGTGAGGCGGAAGAGGATGACCTCCAGTTTGTTGCCGGCGACCTTTTTCAGTCCGTCGCCCATCAGCGCCATGCCAAACAGGAACAGTGCGATCCCGCTCAGCAGCGAGATCAGATTCGCAATGCTCAACGCAGTTTCCTCCGATTTTCAATGTTACGCGCTCTATGATAGCGGCCCCATGTTAAATGCCGTGTAATTTTTATGTAAAATCCAAGTTAAATCTTGCATTTTCCCGATTCTTCACATACACTATATAGAAGAAAGATGGAACGGGAGGAAGCAGCCATGATCTATATTCTTGAGGACGACGAGTCCATCCGCAAGCTCGTCGTCTACGGACTGGCGAGCCAGGGCTTCACAGTGGAGGGCTTCGCGCTGCCATCCGCGTTCCACCGCGCGATGGAGCGGGCCCTGCCGGAGCTGGTGCTGCTCGACCTCATGCTCCCGGAGGAGGACGGACTGCACATTCTGCGCGATCTGCGCGCCTCCGCCGCCACGCGGACGCTGCCCGTCATCCTGCTGACCGCAAGGGACACGGAATATGACCGCGTCATCGGACTCGACGGCGGTGCGGATGATTTCATCACGAAGCCGTTCAGTATGCTGGAGCTTGCGGCGCGCATCCGGGCCGTGCTCCGGCGGACAGGCTCCGCCGCGCCGCGCGAATACCGCGCCGGGCCGCTGCGTGTCTGTCCGGCGCAGCGCATCGTGCAGGTGGACGACGCGGACATCACACTGACGAACAAGGAATTCGAACTGTTGTGCCTGCTGCTGGAAAATCAAGGCATCGTCCTCGCACGTGCAACGCTGATGGATCGCGTGTGGGGCATGGAGCTGGAGCGGGAGAACCGCACGCTCGACGTCCACGTCCGGACGCTCCGGGCCAAGCTCGGCCCGGCGGGCGGCCTCATTGAGACGGTGCGCGGCGTCGGCTACCGGATCGGAGGGGAACGGACATGACCGCAAAAATTTTCCGCAACAGCTTTTTTGTCGGGCTGCTCGTGCTGCTGGCGGCGGGGATTCTGTTTCTCAGCGTGATGTACGCCAACGACGAGACGCTCGCCTTCGACGAGCTGGAGACCGAGATGGCCGTGCTGGCCCCGGCGGTGGAGCGGCTCGGCCTGCCCTATTTGCAGGAGCTGGACGCCGCCGGGCGCGTCACATGGATCGCGGCGGACGGGAGCGTCCTCTATGACAATTCTGCCCGAAAAGACAACATGGAAAACCACCTTGCCCGCGAGGAGATCGCCGCCGCGCTGGAAACCGGCGAGGGCCGCGCCACGCGCGACTCACAGACCGGCGGCGCGCGGACGCACTACATCGCCCGGCGGCTGGCGGACGGCTCGGTGCTGCGCACGGCCTGCACGCAGACGTCGCTGGCGCGGCTGATTTTGAATCTGCTGCTACCGGTGCTCTGGATCGTGCTGCTGATTCTGGTTTTATGCGCAGCCGTCTCGTTCCGGCTGGCTCGGCAGATCACCAGCCCCATCAACCAGATCGACCTCGACGCGCCGGGCGAGAACGCCGTCTATCCGGAGCTGCGGCCGCTGGCCGCCCGCATCCGCGAGCAGAACCGCACCATCCGCTTCCAGCTCACGGAGCTGTCGCGGCGGCAGCAGGAATTTTCCGCGATCACCGAGCAGATGCGCGAGGGCTTTTTGCTGCTGGACGCAAACTGGGACATTCTCTCCGGCAACCGCAGCGCGAAGACGCTCCTCGCCCTGCCGCAGGACGCGGCGAACCTGCGCGGCGCGAGTCTCCCGCCGGAGGCGGCGCGCGCGGTGGAGGCGGCCTTGTCCGGTACGCACGCCGAGGCGCTGCTGCACCTTTCGGACGGCGTCTGGCAGCTGACGGCGAACCCCGTGGCCAGTTTTGGCCGCCCGTCTGGTGCGGTGCTGCTGCTGATGGACGTCACGGAGCGGGAGGAGCGTGAGGCGCTCCGCCGCGAGTTTTCTGCCAACGTCTCGCACGAGCTGAAGACACCGCTGACCTCCATCTCCGGCTTTGCCGAGCTGATGAAGGAGGGCCTTGTCCCGCCGGAGAAGATGCGGGAGTTTTCTGCGGACATCTACCGCGAATCAAGCCGCATGATTGCGCTCGTCGACGATATGATGAACCTGTCCCGGCTCGACGAGGGCGCGGCGCTCCCGCGCACGACGGTCGACCTCTATACGCTGGCCGAGGGTGTGACGCAGTCGCTGCGGGATGCGGCAGGCCGCTGCGGCGTGACGCTGCGGCTGCTGGGCCAGCATGAGCAGGTGGAGGGCGTGGAGCAGCTGCTGCGCGAGATGCTCTACAACCTCTGCGACAACGCGATCAAGTATAACGTCCCCGGCGGTTCCGTCACAGTCAACGTCTGGCGCAATGGCCAGCATCCGTGCGTCTCGGTGTCCGACACGGGCATCGGCATCCCGCAGGCCGATCAGGAGCGCATCTTCGAGCGGTTCTACCGCGTGGACAAGAGCCATTCCAAGGCCGTCGGCGGGACGGGCCTTGGCCTGTCCATCGTCAAGCACGCCGCGCAGTACCACGGCGCGCAGCTTGAGCTGAGCAGCGCCCCCGGCCGCGGCACGTCTGTTACCGTTACATTCTAATGATATAAGTAGTTGGTGTATTCCATCCGGAATACACCAACTTTTATTTCAGTGTTTCACTGTTATTGAGCACCGGTGTGCTGTAGAGGAACAGCACATCCTGATTGTCAAACGTCAGCCACATACCGAGCCGCTCCGGCGCGACATAGCGGATGTCGACGAGGGTGATCCTCGCATAGCCCTCTGCCAGCAGCGGCACGAGGCTGCTGCCGAACGAATCGCGGAACACGACCAGCTCCCGCTCCGTCCCGGCATTTGGATTCTCAATCGTCAGCAGCGATTTCGACCCGGAGAGGAACAGCGCATAGCCGTCGTCTCCGCCCACCGCATCCAGATCGTAGACTGGCAGCGTTGTGTCCGTCTCATAGTCGTAGACCGTGCAGGCCCGCAGCGTGTCATTCGTGAGATACGTGAGCGCATCGGGTGCAAGATCCAGCGCAGACTGTCCGCAGTAGACGCCGCAGAACGGCGCGTCCAGCGTCACCGCCTCAAATTTGTCCGTCCAGTCCGCGCCCATCGCCTCGGCCAGCCGCTGCGCCGCGGGCAGAATCGCCTCCTGCCGCCAGTGGATGTCCGTCCGGTAATAGCTCCCCAGCGTCAGCACATCCGTCAGGCCGACGGTCTGTGCATAGTCCATACCGTCCGCGAATTTCTGTATAAACTCTTCGTAATCAAGCGCCGGATAGCCGTATTGTTCCGCCAAAAAGTAATTTTTGTCTGGGATTGCCGCGAAATAAATTTTCGCGTCCGTCCCCTGCAAATACCGCTCATAGACAAAGCGGAACCGCGCCAGCGCATGTTCCACTGAGTCCTCGTTCAGCGGATAGTCCAGCTTCGCGGCATACCCGTCCGCGACATAAATGCCGTTGTTGTCCTTCTGCCGCAGCACGTCCAGCTGGACATGCGCCTTGAGGCTGCGGAACGTGTCCCGCAGTGGGAACTGGTCGAGCGTGTACGTCTCGAACTTCGTCATGAATGTCCCGTCCCAGACAGACTTTGCCGTCAGCTCCGGCCGCTGCGCCAGCGCGCGCCGCTCGGAGACCGAGCGCGCATCATCCGCCTTGCAGATGCTCCAAAGCGCGAACACCAGCAAAAATCCCGCCGTCAGGCAGAGGACAAGCCAATTTTTTCGCTTTTCCATCGCCCTGCCTCCTTAAAACCGGAAATACAGGAACGGGTTGAACGACCCGTCCACGAGATACGCCGTGCAGACGGCCAGCAGCCCAACAAGGCCCACCGGCTCCAGCACAGTCAACGCGGCCGGTCCGCCGCGCGTCTTTCCCAGCGCATCAAACGCCCGTCTGGGGAGAGGCGTCGCGCCGATGGCCGCGACCGCCAGAAGCACAGCGCAGCTGCGCAGCTGATAGACGGCCTCCGCACTCGCCAGCGGAAGCCCCCCGCCGCCGAACAGCGCGCGGATCGTGCCCCATGCGTCGCAGACACTGGACGCATCGAACAGGATAAATCCGAGCAGGACGGCAAGCAGCACATAGCAGCGCCCCAGTCCGCGCCGTTTTTGCAGAACCGGAAGCAGTATCAATTTCTCGACCAGCAGCAGCACCGCGAACCACAGTCCCCACAGCACAAAGTTCCAATCTGCCCCGTGCCAGAGTCCTGTTGCAAGCCAGACGATCAGAATGTTGAAAAGCTGCCGCCCCTTCCCCTTCCGGTTGCCGCCGAGCGGGATATAGAGATAGTCGCGGAACCAGCTGCCGAGCGAAATGTGCCACCGCCGCCAGAATTCCGTGATGCTCGCTGCGATATACGGATAGTTGAAATTCTCCGGGAACCGGAAACCGAAAATGCGCCCCAGGCCAATGGCCATGTCGCTGTAGCCGGAAAAGTCATAATAAATTTGCAGCAGGAATGCGACCGCATACAGCCACGTATAGAGCACCGAGCCGTCCTTCGTCGTGCGGAACGCCGACACGAGCGCGCCGAGCTGATTGGCCAGCAGGATCTTCTTCGCCAGCCCGAGCACGAACCGCCGCGCGCCGTAGGCTGCATCCGACACGCTGTGCATCCGGGTGCGGAGCTGCGCGGCCACATCCGAATAGCGGACGATTGGCCCGGCGATCAGCTGCGGGAACATCGCGACATAGGCCGCGAGGTCGACAAAGCTCCGCTGCGCGGCGACATCGCCGCGGTAGACATCGACGAGATAGCTCACGATCTGGAACGTGTAAAAGCTGATCCCGACCGGGAGCGCCACGCGCAGCAGCGGTACGGAAAGGCCCGTCAGCGCGTTAAAGTTTGCAAGGAAAAAGTCCGCGTATTTGAAATATGCGAGCGCCGCGAAGCTCAGAACCACGGACGCCGCGAGGCACGCCTTCGCCGCCGGCCTGCCCCGGAGCTTCCCGATCAACAGGCCGAATAGATAGCCCTGCATGATCGACGCCAGCATCACGAGCAGATACCGCGGCTCGCCCCAGCCGTAGAAGACGAGGCTCGCCAGCAGCAAAACGCCGTTCTTTGCCCGCCGCGGCATGAGAAAATAGACGAGCAGCACACACGGCAGGAACCAATATAAAAATGGGAT
>USDP01000053.1 GCA_900553545.1 uncultured Eubacteriales bacterium
TGCTTGAAAATGCCGTACTCGTACAGGATGGAGGAGCCGGTGCCGCAGATCATGCCGCAGCCGTCCGCATGCCCGAGCGTGCTGGAGACTACGATGCGCCGGTCGTCCTCGACGCGAACCGCCGCGCCGCCAAGCTCCTGCGCGAGAAGCGTTTCGAGGTGCATGTCGACGTGATTGGCGCCGGCGATTCCGGCGTATATGGAGCAGATCGGGCCGGGCGCCGCAGCGTCGAGCTGTCTTACGTTTCTTAAAATGATCTCGCGCGCCGGATCGGCCCCGATGTCAAGTGGGTTGCAGCCGGAATCAACAGCGCGGGAAATCACAGAACCCTCCGCGTCCGCAAGAATAAACTCGGTCTTGGTTCCGCCGGAGTCTATTCCGATGTAATATTCCATCTATGTTGCCTCTTTCTTGATTCAGTTTGGCGAGTATTACCACCACTTGATCAGGTTGGTGATCCGGTTGCGCATCTCGATAAAATCGGGAGCCGCAATGTCGCGGGGGTGCGGCGCGTCGTTGGGGACGATTTCCTTGATGGAGGTGGGCTTGTTCGTCAGAACCAGAATCCGGTCGCCCAGATAGACGGCCTCCTCGATATTATGGGTGATGAAAAGGACGGTTGTTTTGGTCTGCTTGCACAGACGGATGACCTCGTCCTCGAGCTTGAAGCGGAGGTTGATGTCCAGCTGGCCGTAGGGCTCGTCCATCAGCAGAAGATCGGGCTGCGTCGCAAAGGCGCGCGCGATGACGACACGCTGGAGCATGCTGGCCGACAGCTGCTTGGGATAGTAATCGGCAAACGGCGTCAGGCCGACCAAATCGAGCGCGTTGTTGACCTTCTCGTCGATGTTTTTGTAGTCGCGCTTGATGTCCAGACCGAAGCGGACGTTTTCGCGGACGGTGAGCCACTCCATGGCGGAGTATTCCTGAAAGATGTAGGCGATGTTGTGCTTGCGCAGATCGATCTCTTCGCCGTCGAGCAGAATGTTGCCGGCAGTCGGCTCATACAGGTGCGTCAGGCTGTTCAAAAACGTGGTTTTGCCGCAGCCCGTCGGGCCGACGATGCACAGGAACTCGCCGTCGTACACGTCAAAGGAAACGTCGTTCAAAACAAGCAGGTCGCCGAATTTCTTGGTCAGGTGGGTGACCTTGACTTTGATTTTTCTATTTTCCATATCCATGCTCCTTAATAAACGGCGCTGTTCATGCGCTCGGTGATCTCCTTGCGCAGGCGCATAAATTCAGGCGACACAAGATCGCGCGGGCGCGGGAGATCGATCTTATATTCCGCACGGATCTGGCTCGGGCAGTCGCTGAGCAGGATGATGCGGTCGGCAAGGTAGAGCGCCTCTTCGATGTTGTTCGTAACAAAGACGACCGTGCGCTTTTCCTTTTCCCAGATCTCCTCGATGGATTCCTGCATCATATAGCGGGTCTGCGCGTCGAGATGGCCGAACGGCTCGTCCATCAGGAGCACATCAGGATCGCTGCAATACGCTCTGGCGATGCCGACGCGCTGCTTCATACCGCCGGAGAGCTGGATGGGAAAGCTCTTTTCAAAGCCGGTGAGGCCGACCAGATCAATGAACTTCTGCGCGATCTGGGCGCGCTCCTTTTTGGGGATCTTTTTGACCTTCTGGCTGAAGGCGACATTGTCCATGACCGTCATCCAGGGGAACAGGGCCATCGTCTGATACACCATGGCTCTCGACGGTTCAGGCATTTCAACGGTTTTGCCGTTGTGGAAAACCGTGCCGTCGCTGGGTTCCAGACCGGCCAGCATATTGAGCAGCGTGGTCTTGCCGCACTGACCCGGCCCGAAGATGACGAGAAATTCGTTTTCATATACATCGAACGTCAGATCGCGAAGCACCTCGAAATCGCCCTTCGGCGTTTTGAAGGTCTTGCCGAGTCCTTTGCAGGACAGCTTTATTTTCCTTGATTGTTCCATATGAGGCACCTCTCTTCCAACTTTCTCATTCCAATGGCCAGCAACAGCCCCACGATCCCGATCGCGAGCATACCGGCGATCATCTGCGTCATGTCGTTTACGCTCTGTCCGGCGATGATGATCCAGCCGACGCCCTCGGTCGCGCAGACCATTTCGGCGGCGAGCATCGTCATCCAGGAGTTGGACAGGGCGACCTGCGCACCGGAGAAGATGGAGGGGACAGCGGCGGGCACGACGATCTCAAAGAACAGCTGCGATTTGGAAGCGCCCAGCATTCTTGCCGCGCCGACCAGCTGCTTGTCCACGTGGCTCGCGCCGGCGAAAGCGTTGAGCGTGAACGGAACGAAGGCGGCGATGAAGATCAGGAAGTACTTGTACTTTTCCCCGATGCCGAACCACAGGATGGCCAGCGGGATCCACGCCAGCGGGGCGATGGGGCGCAGGAGGTTGAAGATCGGCATCATGACGGCACGCACATAGTCGAACCAGCCCATCGTCAGGCCGAGGATGATGCCGAACACGGCGGCAATGGAGAAGCCGACCAGAACGCGGCTCAGACTCCACAGAACGTGGCCGACGACGGTGTAGTAGTTGCCGACTTTGTGGGTGAGGATGTAGAAGAACTCTTTAAAGACCGCGACCGGCGTGGGGAAGGCGATCTCGGACGTGCTCAGCATCACGCAGACCTGCCAGAGCAGAAGCAGCACGATAAACGCGCAGACGGGATACACAAAGGTTCTCAGCTTTTTGTTCATCTCAGACATCTCCTTTCACAAGCGCACGCTCCAGAAGATCGAGAAGCGCGGAGAGAATGGTGCCGCAGACGCCGATGACGATCATGCCGACGATGATGATGTCCGCGCGGCAGAGCAGGCGGCCGATCTGGATCATATAGCCCAGACCGCTGTCGGAGCCGAGCATTTCCGCCGCGACCAGGCAGCCCCAGGAGGAGTTCAGCGAGACTTTCAGGCCGGTGAAGATATGCGGCAGCGCGGACGGGATCGCGACCTTGAACAGGATGCGGAGCTTGGATGCGCCAAAGGTCTGGCCGACCCAGATATGTACCTTTTTGACGGATTTGATGCCGGTATAAGAGTTGACGACGCAGGGAATGAACGCGGAAAGAAACACAATGGCTGCCTTTGCCACAACGCCGATGCCCAGAAGGATGATCATGATCGGGATCCAGGCGATCGGCGGAATATTCCGAATAAAGTCAAACACGGGGCGGAGCGTCGTGTCCATGGGTTCCCACCAGGCCATCACAACGCCGAGCGGCACGCCGATACACGCGCCGAAGCAGAAGCCCAGCAGGGAGACGCGCAGGCTGGAGAAGATGTGGGTGGGGAGCGTAGCCCCATCCGGCTTTTTCGTAGTCCATTTTGCAATGCCGGTTTTCAGTGCGGTGACCGGAGAGGGAAAGAGGGTCGCGGGAGCAAGCTTGAGCACGTCCGTGACGAGGTACCACAAAAGGAAGAAGAGGCACAACGAAAGCGCGGATATGAGCTTGAGCCTGATGGCCCGCTCTTTTTTCTGCTGTAAAGTCATAATATCCTCCATCTCTGGCTGAATAAATGAAGCTGCGATCTCCCGCAGCTTCATTTACTCAAGCCCAAGTTTATTTCATGTACTGTGCAGCGTAGGCATCCAGAGCCTCGGCGAGGATGGTGGTGTCCATGTTGTTCATGACCTTATCATGATCTTCCGTGGTGATGTTCTCGACTTGCTCATAGAAGTCGGCAAGGAGCTTGAAGGAAGCGGAGGTGTCGGTGGTCTTGAGCTGCTCATAGGTGAAGTAGGGGCGCTCGAGGACCTGATGACGGATCGCCTCAGCGTCAACGCTGACACCGCAGAACTCATAGTAGTCGAGCATCGCCTGCATCAGAACGTCGTCGTCCTGGAAGGTTTCGGCGGTGCGGATCATCTGAACGATGAAGCTGACCAGCGCGTCGTGCTTGGAAGCGTCCTCAAAGAATGCGCGGGAGCAGAGGACGTTGTCGTAATACGGAACGCCGAGCGTCGCCATGCCGCAGGCAGTGACGTACTTTTCGGGGTCATAGTTGTCAGTGGTGGGGTAGGAGGTCTTGGCGAGATCGGCTTCGCCGGAGACAAACGCCTGATAGGCCGAGTCGTCATTCATGTTGACGAGGGTCACGTCGTCCTCCGTCAGGCCGAACTGCTGCAGGTACACGTCGGCGAGGATCTGCGCGGCGGTGCCCATCGGGAGCAGGAACTTCTTGCCTCTCAGGGTGTCGGCGCTGCCGTACACTTCGGGATAGTCGGCGAGCTCGCCCTTGACCTGCGCGATGTCGCTGTCGGCGCGGACGACAAAGTTCTGGCCGGCGCCGGAGTCCTCATGGGAATAGAGGTAGACCGCGTCGTAGACAGAGCAGGAGGAGATGCCGGCGGCGCCGATGGTGAACACGTCGACAAGGCCGGAGCCGAGCGCTTCGTTGATGCCGGAGCCCTGCGCGAAAACGGTCAGCTCAAGGTTGAAGCCGTTTTCAACGTCCCAGCCCTGCTCGTGGATGTACCACAGCGGGAGGCTGAGCTGCTGGTTGAGGCCGGAAACGCGGATGGTAACGGTCTCGCCGGAGGGCGCGGCGGTTTCGGTGCTGTCGTCGGTGTTGGCGGCGTCGCTGTTGTTGCTGGCATCAGCGGTGGTCTGCTCAGACGTGGTGTCCTTTGCCGGCTGCGAGGTGCAGGCGCAGAGGGCCAAAAGCATGGCAACCACAAGGAACAGTGCGATATGTTTTTTCATTTGGTGATACTTCCCTTCTTAATTTGCTTTGAACAATGCTTTCGACCAGTCACTGTTCATAAGTTGTATTTAGCATAGCATCAATTATTTTGCCTGTCAACTATCATGTATGCCGATTATTCAGGCAAAAAATTGTGAAAAATAACGGAAGAATGCAAAAGCATCCTTCCGTTCCGTTATATTTCACAGGCTTGTTTTATAGACTTTTGACAAATTCATCGACATATGATATCGCTGCGCCGCAGGCGCAGATGTCCACATCCTTATAGCCCAGACAGATAAAATCGGAGGATGGGGCATAGTGATAATCGCTGCGAACCAGCTGCTGTAAGCGCCTTCGGTCGTCCTCGATCATGTAGGCGCCGATGGTACCGCCGAGGATGATATCGCAGTCGAGCAGCGCGCTGAGACTGCCGATGGCGACGGACAGATCCTCCAAAAACAGCTGCCATTTCTCCGATTCCTCGCGGCTGCCGCTGCGCAGGAGCTGGAAGAAATGCTCATAATCGCGCGTCTGATCGTCCACAAGGAGATGGCCGGAGCAGTAGGCGCTGAAGCAGCCCTGCTTTCCGCAGTAGCATTTGCGCCCGCCGGGATAAAGCGTGATATGCTCCACAAGGCCGCCGCTGTATTCCTTGCCGGCGTGAATCTTCCGATTCATGATGAGCATGCCGTTCAGGTGGTGGTTCAGGCCGAGATAGAGCGCGTCGGTAATGCCTGGAGAGAACCAGAGCTCGGCGTCGGCCGCGGCTTCGCTGTCGTGGAACAGCTGGCAGGGATAGGAGAGAAATTCTTTGAAGTCTGCGAGCTGTGCCTCCGTCGTGCCGAGCAGGACGCTCTTGGCGATGTGCTGCCGGTCTTTGGAGAGCAGCGCGGTCAGCGCGATGCCCACGCCGAGGACGCGCTTGGGAGAGATGTTCAGGGACCTGATAAACGTGTCAATATGCGCGCCGAACTGCTGATAGTATTCGCGGCTGTGGCAGTAGTTTTCCGTGATCCGCCGGCGCTTGAAGATGTTTCCATACATGTCGACGGCGACAAGGCGCAGATGATGCGCGGTGATGTGTGCGCCGATGGAGATCTTATACATGCTGACACAGCTGTATGCAACGCACTTTCGTCCGCCCGTGGATTGGAAATATCCGCTGCGCTCGATGAGGTTTTCCTCTTCGAGCAGCTTGAGATTCTGCGTGACCGTGGTCAGGCTCAGATGGAGCGTGTCGGCGATCTCCTGCCGGGAGCTGCGTTTGTTGAAATAGATATGGTTGAAAATCTGGCGCCGGTTATAGCTGCGCATGGTTTCGGCTGTGATTTTCTCCATGGCGATCCTCCTTTGCGTGAAACGCGCTACCGGTATGCGTGCGAAGCTGCTGTGGATTGGAGTCGGTGCGCACAGATCTACTAAAAATTATGCGGCAAAAAAGTCGTTCTGTCAAGCGCGGTCTTGCCGGAACGGCGATATTCCGTGGATCCAGGAGCGATTATCCTGCATCGAACGGGCAAGAGCCAGAAGCTCGTTCTGGTTTTCTTCCAAAAAGCTCTCATAACCGCAGAACGTGTCGTCCGCCGTGCAGCACACGCCGCGCCGCATCCGTTCACAGCCGCCGCCGCAGAATTCCTTCCATCGACAGCCGGAGCAGCGCATGGGCAGCGTCTGGCTGCGTGAGAGAAATCTGGTCACGGCGGGCTGCTGCAAAAGCTGGGGAATGGTCATCTCCGCCAAACTTCCAAGCGCGTATTCATCCAGACAGTAAAAATCACAGGGATAGACCGTGCCGTCTGCCTCGACCACAAGCTGCGGATGGCAGCGGCCGCCCATACCGCATGCGCCGGAGATGCCAAATGCCAACGCACCGAGTACATCATCAAACAGTTTGATGCTGCGGCAGCGTCCGGCGCGGAGATCTGCCAGCCAGAGCCGAAAGAGCCCATTGTAAAAGCTCGCAAAACGCTCCGGCGTGATCGCCCATGGGCTTTTTTCCGTTTGCTCCAGAGATTCCAGACACGGCGTGAACTGCACATACGGGAGATTCAGCTGTACGATCCGCTTCCAAACCTGCTGCGGGTGGCGGGCAAGCGGGTTCGTCAGCGTACAGAGCACATTAAACGCGATGTCGTGCTTTCGCAGCAGGGAGATCGATCGTTCCACGCGCTGCATGGTCGGTGCGCCGGAGGCGTCCACCCGTGCGGCGTTGTGCTGCGCTGCAAGCAGGTCGTGCGAGACGCCGACCAGAAACTCATGCTTCTTCAGGAACAGGCACCACGCCTCGTCCAGATGCATGGCATTCGTCTGCAGCGCATAGCTGACCGAGATCCCCGACGGCCAGCTGTCCGCGATCTCGGTCAGCGTACGGAAAAAGTCCAGCCCTGCGAGCATCGGTTCTCCGCCCTGAAACATCAGCGTGATATGGTCGCCCGGCGCGACGCTGCGCGCAATGTTTTCCATGATCCGCCGCAGGACGCTGTCCTGCATCATACCAAAGGAGCGGACGCTGCGCCTCGCTGCGACATCGGCGTAAAAGCAGTAGCGGCACCGGAGATCGCACAGCGAAGAAGCCGGTTTGAGCATGATCGAATAATTTTTCATTCTATCCTCCCGGGCGTCTGCCCCACCGGCGCCGGCGTTCCAAGCGCCTGACACAGCTCCAGAAAGCGGCGCATGCTTTTGGAAAGATGCTTCTTTTCATGATAGACCCCATACAGGTATCTGCAAAACGGTTCGCGGAACGGCAGCATGACGACGCGGCCCTCCCGCGCGTCCCGCTCGACCAGGAGCTGCGGGAGCACCGCAACGCCAAGTCCCTCGTCGACGGCGCTGACGATGGCCTGTGTGCTCACGCTCTCCCACGCGGGGCGGCAGGGCAGATGGTTCAGCGCCAGACATGCCTCGACGATCTTTCGTCCGGCGCTGCCCGGTTCGCGCATCAGGAACGGATAGTCCGCCAATTCCGCGAAGGTGACGTTCTCCCTTGCGGCGAGCGCATGCTGCGGCGGCACGATCGCCTGCAACTCATCGTGCAGAAACGGCTCGGCATACAGCTTCGGATGTTCGGGCTGCATCTCCATGAGGCCGAGATCGATGTCATTGTCCAAGATCAGCTGCTCCACCTGACTGGCCCGGCAGACCTTGACCTCGATTTTCAGATCCGGAAATTCGGTCTGCAGCTGGCGAACCAGCCCCGGCAGCAGATGGGTACCGATGGTGATGGTGGAGCCGATGCGCACGGTACCCAGTGTGTCCCAGTTTCGCATCTGCGTCTCCATCTCATCGACCAGAGAGACGACATGAACCGCATAGTCGTAAAACGACTGCCCGCAGGCCGTCGGCAGCAGTTGGCGCCCTGTGCGCGTAAAAAGCGCGACGCCGTAGTAATCCTCCAGCTCGCGCAGCGCCAGACTGACCGACGGCTGGGCCAGGTGCAGCGCTTGCGCCGCTTTGGTGACGCTTCCCTGCTGAAAAACAGCAACCAGGATCCGCATATGCCGCAGTGTCATAGTTTCCTCCATGGTTTATAACGAATTTGTTATGTTTTTCATATCATAATACTATTTTACAAATGTGTCAAGGGCGGTTATACTGGAGCGGAGGTGATATGATGCGTGAAAAAGGGAAGGTTTTGAGGAAACTGTTTTTCTCGACGTTGTATTTAAGCACGTTTACATTTGGCGGCGGCTATGTGATCGTGACGCTGATGAAGGAAAAATTTGTCGATCAGCTGCACTGGATCAAGGAAGATGAGATGCTCGATCTCATTGCGATCGCACAGTCTGCGCCTGGCGCCATCGCGGTCAACGGCGCGATCGTTGTGGGGTATAAGCTGGCGGGGCTGATCGGCGCTCTGGTTGCGATCGTGGCGACGATCATCCCTCCGTTTGTCATTATCTCGGTGATCTCGTATTTTTACGAGCTGTTTCGCGACAATTTCATCATCAGCAAGCTGCTCTCCGGGATGCAGGCCGGCGTCGGCGCGGTGATCGCATCCGTCGTGTGGGACATGGGCGGCTCGGTCGTAAAGCAGAAGGACGCGCCGTCCATCGTCATCATGCTGGCGGCGTTTGTCGCCGTGTGCGTGTTCCGCGTGAACGTGGTGTATATCATCCTCGTCTGCATCGGCCTTGGCGTTTTGCGGACGCTGCTTGCGAGGAGGAAGAAGGCATGATCTACTGGCAGCTGTTTTTGAGCTTTTTGCAGATCGGCGCGCTCAGCTTCGGCGGCGGCTACGCGGCCATGCCGCTGATCGAGTCGCAGATCGTCACGAGCCACAGCTGGCTCACGATGACCGAGTTTGCCAATCTGGTCACGATCGCAGAAATGACGCCGGGGCCGATCGCAGTCAACGCGGCGACATTTGTCGGCACGAAGATCGGCGGCGTGCCCGGCGCGCTGGTCGCAACCGCAGGCTGCATTCTTCCCGCGTGTATTCTGGTGACGCTGATCGCGAAGCTCTATCTCAAATACCGCAATCTTTCGGTGCTGCAAAGCGTACTGGGTTCGCTGCGCCCGGCGGTCGTGGCGATGATCGCGTCGGCAGGCGTCACGATTTTGATGAGCGCCTTCTGGGGTGGGCGCACGGTGGTACTCGCAAGCACGAATTTCCTCATGGCGGGGATTTTTGCGCTCTGCTTTTTGCTGCTGCGCAAGACAAAATTAAACCCCATCGCCGTTATGGTGCTGGCCGGGGTGCTGAACCTTGCGGCGGCGTACATCGGACTTTGAATATGTTGTAACATAGATCGTTTTGAAACAGGAGGCACAATATGAAACAGGCAATTATGATCGGCGCAGGGAACATTGGCCGCGGGTTTATCGGCGCGATCCTGTCGCGCAGCGGCTACCATGTCA
>USDP01000054.1 GCA_900553545.1 uncultured Eubacteriales bacterium
CAATTTACCAGTTCTTGAGCGTCAGCTCGTAGTGCTCGCCGTCGGCGATGGGTTGGCTGTCCGCGCCAACCTCAAGGTCAACGCCGTCCTTGCTGATGGACCAGAAGGTCTGCTCCTCGTTGGACGCGGCCTCGCCGTCGACTGTGGTGATGAAGATACCGTAGTCGCTGTCTTCGCCGGTCACGCCGATCTCCTTGTCCTCGACCAGCGCCGTGCCGAGGTTTTCTGCGTCGGTCTTGATGGTGAAGGTCTTTGTGGTGCCGTCGCCGTGCGTGACGTCGACGGTCAGGGTCTTGCCGGGCTTCTTCGCGCAACCGGTGAAAATCGCGACCAGCGCCAGAACGACCAGCGCCAGCGCAAGGATGCGTCTGATTTGCTGTTTCATGGTAAAATTCTCCTCATATTATTTGAATTTGCGTCACTATTGTAGCAGGATTTGTGCGCTTGTCAAGTCATTCTTCAAACGTCCCGGCGGCTTTGTAGACCCAGGCGTTCGGGCACTCGCGTCCGCCGTTGTAGCGGTTGTCCGGGCTGGACGAGCGCATGACGTATTTGCCGTCGAACCACATCATGGCCGACGAGCCGCCGTCCAGGTTCATTGCCTGCATGCACCCGTGCTGGAGCAGAATGTCGGAGCAGGTGTTGACGCTCGTGCCGTTGATGCCCTCGAGCCAGAGACGGCCCTCGATGACGAGCATCAGGATCTCGTATTTGTCGGACTGGCCGATGCAGGCACGCGGATTGCTGTCCGTCCAGACATCGGTCGTGTATTTCACGCCGTCGATGATCATCGCGGGCTGGAACTCAGTCGCGTCGGTCGTGCCCTCGGTGGTCGGCGTGGAAGCATCCTTGATGTAGAAGCGGTTATCCTCGCGCAGCTCGATGCGCTTGTAGGCCCACTGCGTGAAGTGCGAGCCGTATTCCTCACCGTTCGACATCGCATAGCCCGCGACCCGTTCACCCTTTCCGGCACCGCCGGGGTCGGGGAAGCCGCTGCCGTTCATGCCGAGGACGCCGTTGTGTTCTTCTGCGGTGACGCCAATTTTCTGGCCGACGGTGCCGTAGGTCGAGCAGGTCTCGACCGAGAGCGCCGCCGGGTTTTTGCCCACGGCGAGGACACCACGGTACCCCTTGCCCTTCACGCGCAGCAGCAGCACGCCGTTTTCCGCGTCGATGCCGAGCACCTGCTCGCCGTAGATCGATTCGATGCTCGTGCCCTCGTCCTCGATCCCGGCCTCATTGATGTGGATGCTGTCCCAGCCGTTCGCGATCACGTCCGGGTGCTCCGCGACGTAGGCGTCCATGCTGGCTTCGTCAATCTCCCAGAACACCTCGAAAAACGCCTCGCGGGCCAGGCGGGCCTGCTCCGCGGGATCGGGCTTCTCTTCCTCGACGATCTCGGCCTCGATCTCGTTGACTGTCGGTTTCGTGACCTCGGCGCTCGCGTCGGCATTGCCCCATTGGCTCTCCTTGCCGTTCGACGCCGCGACCTGCAGGCCGTATTCATAGCGCACCTTGTCGATCACGTTGTCCGGGATGAAGTACGTTGCGAGCCACTGGTGCCGCATGGTGTTCATCGCGGTGTTGATGTAGATGGTGCGGTATTTGACGATGAACGGGATGTTCGAATAGATGCAGAGGAAATAGAGCCCCTCGAGGCAGAGCAGAACGGTCAGCACGATGGCCAGCGCCTTGAGCGGCTTTTTCTGCCTGGCCGGTTTTTCCTTTTTGCCGCGTTTTGCGACGCGCGCGCCGCCCCGTGCGGAACCGAATAGCTTCAACTGCGCCATAGCTGCAACTCCAAAATCAAAGAATAACAAAATTATAACATAAAGTGACAGAAGTAGCAACCTTTTCGTACAGCAATGCGAGGCCCGCACTACCGAAAGGCTCCCCCTTATGAAAGGGGAGCTGTCGCCGAAGGCGGCTGAGAGGTTTGGACGCAACGACTTCGAAAACCTCTCCGTCATTTGCTTCGCAAATGCCACCTCCCCTGAAAGGGGAGGCTTTATCCGCGGCGAAAAAAGGCCCCCTCTTGATAGAGGGGGCCTTTCTATAAATTTTTATTCTTCGGTGATGGCGGACGCGCGCTTATAGACCCATGCGTTTGGTGTCGGGCGGCCGCCGGAATAGCGCAGCGGCGAGCTGGACGACTGCATGACGTATTTCCCGTCGAACCACATCATGGCCGACGAGCCGCCGTCGAGATTCATCGCCTGCATGCAGCCGTGCTTCAGCAGGATGTCAGAGCAGGTATTGACGCTCGTGCCGACGATGCCGTCGAGCGGGTAGCGCCCCTCAATGACGAGCATCAGGATCTCATACTTGTCAGACTGCCCAATGCAGGCGCGGGGCTGTGTGTCCGTCCAGTAATCGGTGGTATATTTCACGCCGTCGATGATCATCGCGGGCTGGAACTCGGTCGCGTCCGTGCAGCCCTCGCCGACGGGGCTGTTCGCATCCTTGATGTAGAAGAGGTTGTCCTCATGCAGTTCGATGCGCTTGTAGGCCCATGCGCCGAAGTGCGTGCCGTGCGCCTCGCCGTTCGACATGGCATAGCCCGCGAGCTGGCCGCCGTTGCCGTTTCCGCCCGGATCGAGGAAGCCGCTGGCATTCATTGCGAGGACGCCGTCGTGCTCCTCCGCGGTTGTGCCGATGAGCTGGCCGCAGGAGCCGAGTGTGGAGCACATCTCGATGGAAAGTGCTGCCGGGTCTTTGCCCACGGCCAATACGCCGCGATAGCCGGTATCCTGGATGCGGAGCAGCAGCACGCCGTTCTCCGCGTCGATGGCGAGCACGGGCTCGTCGTAGATGGAGATCATGGACGTGCCGGACTGATCGAGGCCGGCCTCATTGACGTAGAACTTCTCCCAGCCGTTCGCGATCGCCTCCGGATGCTCGGCGACGTAGGCGTCGACGCTGTCGGGGTCCAGCTCCCAGAACAGCTCGAAAAAGGCGTCGCGCGCCTGCTGTTCCAGCTCTTCGGGATCTGGCTCTTCCGGCTCGACGATCTCGGCGTCGATGTGGTTGGTGCCGGGCTGTTCCGGTTCGGTGGTCGTGTCGCCATTTTTGCCCCACTGGCTCTCGGTGCCGACGGATTTCGCGATCTCGAGTCCGTATTCATAGCGCACCTGCTCGATGATATCCGCCGGGATGAAGTATGTCGCCAGCCACTGGTGCCGCATGGTGTTCATGGCGGTGTTGATATAGATGGTGCGGTATTTTTTGATGAACGGGATATTGGAATAGATGCAGAGAAAGTAAAGCCCTTCGAGGCAGAGAATGACCGTCAGCACGACGGCCAGCACCTTGAGCGGCTTTTTCGGCTTGTCGGCCTTGGGTTTTTTGCTGCGTTTGGCGACGCGCGCGCCGCCCTTAGCAGAGCCAAAGAGTTTCATGGTAAGGATGCTCCTATTGCAATTTCAAAAGTCATCCCATTCTAGCACAACCCGCGCGAAAAAGCAAACAATTCACAGAATATTCAGATTTCTTCAGGAATCCAGGAACGTCGCTACACCTCTTGCAGGGGCCGATGCCCTCATCGGCCCGCTCTTCCAGGTTGCACTGCGCCATCGATTCTGAATGTAGGGGCGGAGGACCCTGTCCGCCCGAATCCCCGCCGCAGCGGATGCCTTCCCCTCCGGGGAAGGTTGCCCCGCATCAAACGCGGGGTACGTCAGCCGCGCGTTCCTTACGCGGCTGACGCAGACGCAACGCGAGGCGGATGAGGGTTGGGGAGCACAACGGCACACTATGCAGTTGGTTGAGTGCTCCATACCCTCATCCGTCTGCTTCGCTGTGCTCCGCAGCCACCTTCCCCCAAGGGAAGGCTCTCGGGCCGATGAGGGCATCGGCCCCTACAAGGAGTGCGGCCTTAATAAAAAGGCGAAGACCGCCGGTTTCCCGGCGGTCTTCTGACATGAGATGGAGTATAAAGAAATAGGTGAGTTTATTTTGCCTTGGCGGCGAGCTTGGCGGCCTTGCGCTGCTCCTGACGGGAGATCCACATGGCGCAGGTGGCGTCGCCGGTGATGTTGAGGGTGGTACGGCCCATGTCGAACAGCTTGTCGACGCCCGCGATGATCGCGATGCCCTCGACCGGCAGGCCGACAGACTCGAGAACCATCGCCAGCATGATCATGCCCGCGCCGGAGACACCGGCGGTGCCGACGGAGGCGAGCGTCGCCGTCAGGACGATCATAGCCATCTGGCCGAGCGTCAGGTCAACGCCGTAGCAGCAGGCGATGAAGATCGCCGCGACGGCCTGATAGATAGCTGTGCCGTCCATGTTGATCGTCGCGCCGAGCGGCAGGACGAACGCGCTGATCTCCGGCTCCGCGCCCATCTTGTTGCAGCACTCGATGTTCAGCGGGAGCGTCGCGTTGGAAGATGTGGTGGTGAACGCGCAGATCATGGCCGGGGCCAGACCCTTGAAGAACTTGAGCGGATTCATGCCGGACAGGAAGCGCACGGACAGACCGTAGACCACGACGACATGGATGATGTAGCCGAGATAGGCCACGCCGATGACGATCAGCAGGTTGCCGACGATGGCCGGGCCGTTGACAGCCACGACGTTTGCCATCAGGCAGAGGACGCCGATCGGGGTGAACTTGATGATCATCATCATGATCTGCATGATGACCTTGTTCATTCTGGCGACCGCGCCGCCGACGGGGATGCCATCGTCCCCGGCCGCGAGGATGCCCGCACCGAAGAAGATCGCGACGACGATGACCGGCAGCATATCAGCGCTTACCATCGGCTTGAGCAGGTTATCGGGGAAGATGTTCACGATGACCTGCATGACGGAGGGGGATTCCTTGGCCTCGTATTCCAGGCCGGTGGTCTGGAGCAGCGGGAATGCGCCCTTGAAAACGTTGGCAAGTACAAGGCCGATGACGACGGCGATGGCGGTCGTGAACATGTAGTACACGAACGTCCGCAGGCCGACAGAGCCGACGCGCTTGAGATCCTTCAGGGAGACGACACCGTCAGTGATCGAGAACAGAACGACGGGCACAACGAGGAACTTCAGCAGGTTGATGTAGATCGTGCCGATGGGCTTGAGGTAATCCGTGGTGAACTCCGGTTTTTTCAGGAAACACAGACCCACAAGAATACCGACGATCATGCCAATGAAGATCCATACGGACAGTGACAGTTTCTTCTTTTCTTTCATATTCTCCTCCTCTTTCTATCCCCTTCGGGATGCTTTTATTATACCAAGAGCAGGAAGGAAATGGTGTTCAGGTGCTGTGAAGAAATTGGAACAAGATGTTAATATCTTAACACAAAACTCGGAAAAACTGTGCAGACAGCACAAAATTAAACGAAAATTTTCTATATCGCTTGTTTAGTTTCGATACAAACGGAGCGATTTGCGCGGGAAAAACGCGGCAGTTGCATTTTCATCCCGGAGTATTTATAATATAGATGTGGAAAGTTTCGACCAGGGAGGCAGAGAACGTGCGCAACGTCTGGAAGCATTTCAAAACCATCACGCATCACCGCAGGCTTGTGCGCCGCGGCTGCTTCCGCGTGGGGCTTTACTGGCAGGGCCTGACGCACGATCTGTCCAAATATTCGCCCACCGAATTCTGGACCGGCGTCCGCTATTATCAGGGCAACCGCAGCCCCAATACCGCCGAGCGCGAGGACAAGGGCTATTCCGAGGCGTGGATGCACCACAAGGGCCGCAACAAGCACCATTTCGAATACTGGACGGACATCAACCCCGCCACGCGGCAGTATGAGCCGGTCGAGATGCCCCGGCGGTATCTGGCCGAGATGGTCATGGACCGCATCGCCGCCTGCAAGACCTATCAGGGCGCGGCCTATACCGATGCTTCTCCGCTGGCCTATCTCGACCGTGCGCGCGAATCGTCCTGCGTCAATCCCGCGACGTTCCGGCAGCTGCATTTTCTGCTCGAGATGCTTCGAGATCGCGGGGAGGAGGAGACGTTTCGGTTCATCCGGGAGGTTGTGTTGACGGGGAAGGAATTTGCGTTAACATAACTATAAGAAGTCGTGATTGACTTGCGATTTTTGTGCAGAATCACGAAATATTCCGCTCTTTTTCCGAAAAACTGCCGATAGCCCGTCCGGGGCAAATGCGGTATAATAATAGGACAACCTGATATGCGGCACTGCTTTTGTAATCTTTCCGCCATCCGGCGGAAGAAAATAAAGGAGGATACTATGAAAAAACTCGTAGCACTTCTTCTGGCCGTTGTTCTGGTGCTCGGTCTGATGACCGGCGCGCTGGCCGCGGACGGAGAGCTGGCCGGGAAGACCGTCATCCTGCACACCAACGACGTGCACGGTGCGATCGGCCTGTACGCAAAAGTTGCAGCACTGAAAAAGGACTACGCAGAAAAGGGCGCCGACGTCATCCTTGTGGACGCGGGCGACTACATTCAGGGCACGCCCTATGTCAGCGATTCTCAGGGCAAGACCGCGATCGAGCTGATGAACGCGGCGGGCTATGATGTCGCGACGTTCGGCAACCATGAATTCGACTATGGCTTCGCCAACCTCCAGACCATTTTCAAGGATGCCAAGTTCAAGGTCATCGGCAACATCCAGTACAATGGCAAGCTGGCCTTCGACGGCACGACCACTGTTACCACTGCGGGCGGTGTCAAGGTCGGCTTCCTCGGCCTGACCACGCCGGAGACCGCCACCAAGGCCCATCCCGCCAAGATCCAGGGCGTGACCTTCATGGCCAAGGACGAGCTTTATAACTTTGCGACCCAAGAGGCCGCCGCGCTCAAGAAGGGCGGCGCGGACGTCGTCATCGCGCTGACGCATCTCGGCGTGGATGAGGAATCCAACCCCAACCGCTCCACCGATCTCTATGCCCGTTCCACCGGCATCGACTTCATCATTGACGGCCATTCGCACACCGTCATGACCGAGGGCGCGAACAAAGAGCCGATCCAGTCCACGGGCACGGCGCTCGAAAATGTCGGCGTGATCGTCATCGATAACGCGACGAAGAAGATCGAAAAGAACGAGCTGGTCAAGCTCGAGGGCGTCAAGGCCGAGGACGAGACCGTCAAGGCTCTGGCCGACAAGATCATCACGGACGTGGATACCCGCCTCGGCGAGGTCTTCGCGAAGACCGAAGTCGACCTCGACGGCAACCGCGACCCCGGCGTCCGCACCAAGGAGACCAACCTCGGCGACCTGATCACCGACGGCATCCTCTGGTACGCGACGAAGGACGGCAAGCTCGACGTCCCGACCGACCATGTCGTGGCCCTCACGAACGGCGGCGGTATCCGCGCGTCGATCAAGGCCGGCGATATCTCGATGAAGGACATCAACACAGTCCTGCCCTTTGGCAACACCGTCGCCGTCATCTATATCTCCGGTGCGAGCCTGCTCGAGGCCCTCGAGGCTTCCACCTACTCCCTGCCGACGGCCATCGGCGGCTTCCCGCAGGTGTCTGGCATCCGCTACACCGTCGTGACCGGCGCGAAGTATGACGCCAACGCCGAGACCTATCCGGGCTCGACCTACTATGGCCCGAAGTCCATCAACCGCGTCACCATCGAGAGCATCAACGGCAAGGCATTCAATCCGAAGGACACCTACGCCGTTGTCACCAACGACTTCACCGCTGCTGGCGGTGACACCTATTACACCTTCAAGACATCTCCGAAGATCGTCGACACCGGCGTTCCGATGGATACGGCTGTTGTCGAGTACATCAAGACGAAGCTCGGCGGCGTGGTCGGCAAGAGCTATGCTTCCGCGCAGAACCGCATCACCATCAAGTCCTACACCGACGTGGTCTCCACTGCCTGGTATGCCAAGTACGTCGATGACGTCACCGCGAAGGAGCTGATGGGCGGCTCGAACGGCAAGTTCGATCCGAACGGCAACATGAACCGCGCGATGCTGGTCACCGTGCTCTATCGTATGGCGGGTTCGCCCGACGTCGAGGGCAAGGTCTCTGAGAAGTTCAAGGACTGCAAGGACGGCGCCTATTATGAAAAGGCCGTTCTGTGGGCCGCAGCGAACGGCATTGTCGGCGGCTATTCCGACGGCACCTTCAAGCCCACCAACCCCGTCAACCGTCAGGAGCTGGCCAAGATCCTCTATGGTTATGACGTCTTTGCCAAGCGCGTCGGCCAGGACTTCGCGGTCAAGCTGACCTATACTGACCTCGACTCCATCCCCGATTGGGCGCTTGAGGCCGTCAACTATTGCAGCGCCGCTGGTTATCTCCAGGGCAGCAACGGCGTCTTCAACCCGAAGGGCAAGACCACGCGCTGCCAGGCGGCAAAGGTTCTGAGCGTCATGGCCGCCTGATCTCAGCGGATCTTTTCCGCCAATGCTGCGGTTTGAAACACTTGAAATATTGCGCAGCCGTTGGCGACGAAGGAGCCTTACGGATGCGGCAATGCCCCTTGCGGGTACACAAAGTATGTCCGCGTGTTCCAAACCTTGCCTTGCACCAAAATCTCTCGCTGAGAAGGCATGAACGCAAGATCGCGGCACATAACAAACCATAAAAAGTGCCCGGCGGAAGATTTCTTCCGCCGGGCATTTCCTTATAATTTAGAACCTTGGATGAGGTCGTCGGACTCAAACCGCTGGCGGATCGCGTTCAGGACGCGCTTTTTGTCCGCGCTCCAGAGCGGGGCGATCAGGTCGCGCTTCGGCGCGTCGCCGGTCAGGCGGTGGATGGCGACCTCCGGCGGGAGCACTTCAAGGCATCGTTCCAGAAGCGTGATATACTCATCCAGTTCCAGTGTCCGGACGCGGCCCGCGGCGTATTCCGCCGCCATCGGCGTCCCGCGCAGGATGTGCAGCAGGTGGAGCTTCACGCCTTCTGCGCCGCACCGGCCCACATAGCGGGCCGAAGCCTCCATGTCCGCCGCCGTCTCGCCCGGCAGACCGAGGATCAGATGCACGATGATCTCGATGCCGATGGCGTGCAGATCCCGCACGGCTTCGTCGAACACGGACAGCGGATAGCCGCGCCGGATGCGCGCGGCAGTCGCTTCATGGATGGTTTGCAGCCCCAGCTCCACCCAGACGGGCTTGACCGCGCGCAGCCGCGCCAGCATCGCGAGGCTGTCCGGGCCGAGGCAGTCCGGCCGCGTTGCGACCGAGAGGGCGACAACGTCCTCCGGCTCCATTGCCGCGCGGAACAGCGGCTCCAGCCGGGAGACGGGGCCGTAGGTGTTCGTGTTCTCCTGAAAATAGGCGATGTACCGGGCGTTTCGCCCCTTTTCGCCGAGAATGAATTTCGCCTGCTCCAGCTGTTCCGGAATGGGGGCAAGGCTGCTTGCCGCAAATTCGCCGCTGCCGGTGCAGAAGGTACAGCCGCCGAAATTTTTGCTGCCGTCCTCCAAAAGGATCAAACCGTCCCGGTTCGGGCACGAACAACCGGACGACAGCGCGAGTTTATAAACCTTACCGCCGAAGCGGGCTTTGAGATAGGGACTCAGGGCATTATAATACATAGACGCTCCGAAAA
>USDP01000055.1 GCA_900553545.1 uncultured Eubacteriales bacterium
GGGCGTGCCGCACCATATGATCGGCGCAGCAAGCCCGAAGGAGGATTTTTCCGTCGGAAAATATGTCGAGCTTGCAGACGCGGCGGTGCAGGACATCCTCGCGCGCGGCAAGGTCTGCGTGATCGCGGGCGGAACGGGCCTGTATGTCGACAGCCTGATCGCCGGTCGCACCTTCGCGCCCGTACCGTCAACCGGCAAACGCGCAGTTCTGGAGGCGCGGATGCGCGCCGAGGGCGGCGAAGCGCTGCTGCGCGAGCTGCACTCGGTCGACCCCGAGGCCGCAGCGCGGCTGCATCCGGCGGACGAAAAGCGCATCATCCGTGCGCTTGAGGTCTGGCAGGAAACGGGCCGGACGATCACGGAGCACAACCGCGAGACACAGAAGATCCCGCCGCGCTACGCGCCCGTCTGGCTCGGGCTGGATTTCACGAACCGCGCCGATCTCTACGCGCGCATCGACCGGCGGGTCGAGATCATGCTGGAACAGGGCCTGCTGGACGAAATCCGGAGTCTCCTGACCTCCGGCGTGCCGGAGACGGCGACGAGCTTACAGGCCATCGGCTACAAAGAGTTTTTCGCCTATCTGCGCGGCGAGTCCACGCTCGCCGAGGCGACGGCGCTCTGCCAGCAGCGCTCGCGCAACTATGCCAAGCGGCAGCTGACGTGGTTCCGCCGGAATCCTGCGATGCACTGGATCTTCCAGCCCGCGCAGCCGGACGCAGACGCGGTTTTTGCGGCGGCGCGGCAGGAAATCCCCTTTTTCGCGGAAGAAATATGATAGAGTGTTGGGTATCACCGATATATAAAAAGGAGTCGATACCCATGCAAAAAATCGAAAGCTATCAGGATCAGTTTTTGAATCAGGCCCGGCGCGAGCGCACACCGCTGACCGTGTTCCTGATGAACGGGTTTCAGATGCGCGGCATCGTGACGGGCTTTGACGCATTTGTGATCCTGCTGCAATCCGACGGGAAGCAGCAGATGATCTACAAGCACGCTGTCTCGACGATGACGCCGATGACGCCCGTGCGCATGACGCAGGAGTGAGCCTAAGAGGCTCCTCCCGCGCCAGAGAGGAGCCTCTATGAAACAGGGCAAGCACTATCTTTCCATCGTAATCTGGATCTTTCTGGCGGCCATCGTGGCGTATTTCGGCTATAACCTGGCGACGAGCCTCTATACGCCGCTGACGACCACGACCGCCGTGGAATATGAGGCCGGGGCGGGATATTACGCCACCGGCTTTGTGGCGCGCGACGAGAGCGTCATCCGCTCGAACTACGCCATCAGCGTCCTCACCGTGTCCGAGGGGCAGCGCGTGGCGGCGGGCGGCCAGGTGGCAACCGGCTACCTCACCGACGATGCGCAGGCACGGCAGAGCCGCATCCAGGAGCTGACCGACCAGCTCGCGCAGCTCCGCTATGCCTGGCAGTATTCGTCGAGCGTCTACGACCAGGCCCAGCTGGACAAGCAGATCTCCGAAAGTCTGATCTCGCTGAACCAGTACGTCTGCCGCCGTGACATGAACTCCGCCGGAGATCTCATCTCCGAGCTGAAGGGCATGGTGCTGCGGCGGAGCAGCAGCGATGCCGACAGCGCCTCCCTGCAGGAGCAGATCGACGCGGCCGAGCGCGAGCTGGAAACCTTGCAGGAGCAGTCCGCCAGCGACACGAAGGCCGTGACCGTCTCCGCGCCGGGCTACTTCTCCGGAACCGTGGACGGCTATGAATCCGTGCTGACAGTGGACGCGCTCGAAACGATGACCGCGCAGGACTATCCGTCCATCGCCCCGGAAACGCCCGACTCCGAGGCCATCGGCAAGCTGATCCACGGCGACACGTGGTATTATGTGACCCTGGTGCCGGCGGCGGACGCGAAGGACGTCGAGGCCGGGGATCCTGTGCAGGTAACGTTCGCGCGCGATTTCTACGTGCCGATCACCATGACCGTCCGCCGCATTGGCGGCAACGAGGCGGGCTATCGCTTGCTGGTGCTGGAGAGCGACGAGTATATGCAGAACGTCACCATGCTGCGCCAGCAGTCGGCAGACGTGGTCTTCGCGTCCTACTCCGGCCTGCGTGTGCCGAAGGATGCCGTGCGCGTGAATGAAAACGGCAAAACCGGCGTCTACATCCTCGAGGGGGCCGTCGCCCGCTGGAAGCCGATCAACATTCTGCACGACAACGGCGAGAGCTATGTGGCCGCGCTGGACAAATCTTCAACGAACAACCTCTGGCCCGGCGACGAGATCATCGTCGGGGCGAAAGATCTATACAATGGAAAGGTAGTCAGTGGATATGGAACAGAACAATGACATCCGCGCAAATGTCGCAGCGATCCGGGAGAAGATGGCAGAGGCGGCGCGGAGCTGCGGCCGCGACCCGAAGGAGATCAAGCTCTGCGCGGCAACGAAGATGAACGACGCGGCGCGCGTGAAAGAAGCAGTCGCCGCCGGTGTGGACTGCTGCGGCGAAAACCGCGTGCAGGAGCTGCTGGAAAAGCAGCCGCAGGGCGCCTACGAAGGTGCGCCGGTGCATTTCATCGGCCATTTGCAGACAAACAAGGTCAAGCAGGTGGTCGGCAGGGTCGACCTGATCGAGTCGGTCGACCGGACGGAGCTGCTGGAGTGTGTAGAAAAGCAGGCGGCGAAGCTGGGCCTCGTGCAGGACATTCTGCTGGAGGTCAATATCGGTGCGGAGGAGAGCAAATCCGGCTTTACACCCGAAGAAACCATGCAGACAGCGGCAAAAATGGCAGAATATCCCCACTGCCATCTCAAAGGACTGATGGCCATCCCGCCGGTGAGCGAACACGAAGGAGATAATTGCAGATATTTTGCCGAAATGCGCAATCTTTTTGTTGACATAAGTGCAAAAAAATACGATAATGTGTCCATGGAATGTCTATCGATGGGGATGAGCGGCGATTACCCCGACGCCATCCGCGAGGGCGCCACGATGATCCGCGTGGGAACGGCGATCTTCGGTGCCCGGCATTACAGCAAATAGCGCCGGAATCTTGTGCGGCGCTGCCCTAATTTCAGAATAAAACGACACATATCGGAGGAATATTACAATGGGATTTATGGATGACCTGAAGAAGCTGGCAAAGCCCTACGCCGAGGACGACGACGATTTCGATGAATTCGACGACGACGTCCGCCCCAGCCGTGCCAATCGCGGCTCGACCGCCCCGGCGCCGAAAGCCTCGCTGGACGATCTGGGTCTGAATGACAGCAGCTCGAGCGCCTCGTTCGGCTCTGGCCGCCGCGTGCCCGGCGGAAACAAAGTCGTGAACATCCACACCACGGCGCAGATGCAGGTGGTGTTGGTGAAGCCCGACCGGTTCGACAACGTGTCCGACATTGCAGAGCACCTGCGCAGCAAGCACGCGGTGGTTCTGAATCTCGAGGCGACGAATAAGGATGTAGCACGGCGGCTCGTCGACTTCCTGTCCGGCTGCGCCTACGCGCTGGACGGCAAGATCAAGAAAATCGCCATCAGCACCTACATCATCACGCCATACAACGTGGATATCGTGGGTGACCTCATCGACGAGCTGGAAAACAACGGACTCTATCTGTAATTCCAATCGCACAGGAGGGAAACGCCTATGTTCACACCGCAGGAAATTCAGGAACAAACCTTTTCCAAGGCCGTCTTCGGCGGCTATGACATGCAGCAGGTCGATGATTTTCTCGAACCGCTGACCGAGGATTATATCGCGCTCTACAAAGAAAACTCCGTGCTGAAGTCCAAGATGAAAATTCTGGTTGAAAAGCTGGAGGAGTACCGTGGGCAGGAGGCAGCCATGAAAAAGACCATGGCCGAGGCCCAGGCCAAGTGCGACAAGATGCTCGCCGACGCCAAGGCGCAGTGCAGTGCCATGGTGCAGACGGCGGAGGACGGCGCGGCCCGTCAGAAGGTCGAGGCCGACATCGCCGCCGAGCAGGAACGGCTGGAGTATGCAAAGCAGACGGCGCTGAACTTCATCAACGTCATCGAGGGCGACATCAAAGGGCATCTCGAGCTGCTGGAGCAGCTCAAGGGCCGCGACCTGACCGTCGAAGACAAGAAGCCGGAGCCGCCGAAGCACGCCAAGCCCTACGACTGGCAGGCAGACAGCGCACCGTCGCTCGTGGTGGACACGTCCAGCAAGCACACGCAGGACATCGCGGACGAGATCTCCGAGAATCTCGAAAAGCTCGTCGGCAGCGAGCCGGAGCCTGACGTCAAGGTCGCCCCGGCGAAACCCGCGCAGACCCGTATGGACAGCGCCACGATCAAATTCGATAATCTCAAATTCGGCAAA
Organism: uncultured Eubacteriales bacterium; assembly: GCA_900553545.1. Taxonomy (GTDB): domain Bacteria; phylum Bacillota; class Clostridia; order Oscillospirales; family Oscillospiraceae; genus CAG-170. The sequence continues at coordinate 4,312 of USDP01000055.1, forward strand.
AATTACGACCCCACCAAAGAATCCTAACCAAAACCGCCCCTCGTGTCATCGACACGAGGGGCGGTTTTTGCCGCAGCGGCTGCCTTCCCTTGGGGGAAGGCTTTCAGGCGGCCATTGGCCGCCCGGCTTTTGTTCAAAGATCCACTTGTTCAAATCTCCGTACAGAGCTGCGCTCCGCCGCCATGGTCAGCAGCGCAAACACCGCCGCGCCGCCCAGCAGCACGGGCCACTGCCGCAGCTGGTCGCGCAGCGCATAACTCTCGCAGACCGTCTTCATGTACGGGATCACATGGTCGCACACCTCGGCGAGGACGATGTAGAAAAACTCCACCACGCTCGCCACGACGAACGGTTTGCCGAGGTCGTAGGCGTTTTTGTAGTGCATCGGGAAGAACACGAGGTTGAAAAGCCCCATCTGCACCAGCCCAAGGCCGAGGAACGCCGTGTTCGCCTCGATGCCGACGGCGTTGTTGAGGTGGCCGTAGCTCGCCCGCAGCGCCATAAACGGGACGCAGGCCAGCGCTTGCAGCAGCTCCAGCTGTACCACGGTGCGGAAGCGTGCGCGCACCATCTCTACTTTTGTCACCGGCAGGAGCATCAGATACGCCGTGTCGCGGTTTTCCCGCAGCGACTGCATCAGCATGAAAATGCCGAGTCCATTGTAGAAAAATGTGACATAATACGGATAATTCGGAATCAGGATCAACCCGCTCAGCAGCAAAAACAGCAGCGGCACCGGACTCATCGACAGCCGCCATTCCTTCCATTGCAGCGCTCTCATGCCTCCACCTCCCGTTCCAGATGCACCATAATCTGCTCCAGCGTCGCGGGGCTGCCAGCCTCCGGCGCATCCGCAGTCCGCAGCAATCCCTCGATCTCGCCCTGATGACGCCGCGGCGCGATCAGCTTCGCGGCCAGCTCCGGTGAGACCGCAGCCTCGTCCGCCCGCAGATAGCGATAGCGCTCCGTGAAGGCCCGCCGCGCCTCGCTCGCAAAAATTTCACCGTTCCGGATGTACGTGATCGTGTCGGCGCAGGCGTCGAGATCAGACGTGATGTGCGTTGAAAACAGCACCGACGCGCCGTCCCGCTCCACCAGCTCCAGAAACAGCCCCAGCAGGCCGTCCCGCGCGGCCGGATCGAGGCCGGACGTCGGCTCGTCCAGAATCAGCAGCTTTGCGTGGTGCGACATCGCAAGTGCCAGCTGATATTTTACCTTCATGCCCTCCGACAGCTCGCTGACGCGCTTGCCCTCGTCCAGCGCGAAACGCCGCAGGCAGTCCTGATACCGTGCCTCGTCCCAGTTCGGGTAAAATCGGCGCGTCGCCGCCGTCAGCTGGGCGAGCCGCTTGCGCGGATAATAGGCCGCGCTGCCGGTCACGAAGCCAATCTGTGCCTTGACCGCCAGCTCCTGTTCCGCAACGTCCATCCCGCAGATCTCCACATGACCTGCATCCGGATGCACGAGGCGGAGCATCGACTTGAGCGTCGTCGTCTTGCCTGCGCCGTTGCGCCCGATGAAGCCCATGACCGTCCCGCTCTCCATCGAAAACGTAACATTTTTCAGGGAAAATTCTGGATATTTCTTGCAAAGTCCCTCAATTTTCAGAATTTCCATTGTCGTCCTCCTTTGCCGGGAACATGTCCGGCGGCAGATAGACCTCGCCGGGGTCAACCAGCGCAATGCCGCGCTTTTTGTCGGCCATCAGCAGGAGCTGGTCGCCGGGCTGAATGTCGAACAGGTCGCGCGCCCCCTTTGGAATCACGATCTGCCCCTTCTCGCCGACCTTGACGAGACACATAAACTTGTTTTTCGGAAATTGCAGAGCCATAGCGCCCCTCCTTCGGTAAGAAAAGTTATACTAAGTATAACACCGCATACCAAAAAGTCAAGCAAAAAGCCCCCTCTACCAAGAGGGGGCCTTTGAATTCAATAATCTACCCGCATCAGGCACAGCCCCTGCGGCGGCACGGTATAGCCCGCGAGCTTGCGGTCCCTTGCCTCCAAAACGTCCTTCACGCTCGCCACGCTCCGCTTGCCGAAGCCGACCTCGAGCAGCGTCCCGGTCAAAATCCGCACCATGTTCTGCAAAAATCCGGTGCCGTGAAAATTGAGATACAGCAGATCCTTTTTCTGCTGGATTTCAATGGAATCCACGATGCGCACCGTCGACTTTTTCATCTGCGGATTGGCGCAGAAGCTGCGGAAATCATGCTCGCCGACCAGAAATTCCGCCGCTTTTCGCATCTTTTCCACGTCCGGCTTCCCGTCCAGCACGGTCACATATTTCCGGTTGAACACCGGCTTCGTCTCGCCGACATAGCACGTGTACGTGTAGAGCTTGCCCACGGCGCGATAGCGCGCGTGGAAGCGGTCGGCCGCCTCTTTCACCTCGGCCACGCCGATGTCGTCCGGCAGATAGTGATTGAGATAATCGCGGACGGACTCCGGCTCCATGTCCGTGTCCATGTAGGCGTTCGCGACCATCGCCCGCGCATGAACGCCCGCGTCCGTCCGGCCTGCGCCGATCACGTTGACCGGCGCGCCGCACATCCGCGTCAGCACGGCCTCGAGCTTGCCCTGAATGGTCTCCTTGCCCGGCTGACGCTCCCAGCCAAAATAGCGGGAGCCGTCATAGCTGAGCGTCATCTTGAAATTTTTCATCCGCGCGGCTCCACATTCTTCGTATACCGGCAGGCCGGATAGTTCGAGCAGCCCCAGAATTTCTGCCCCTTCCGTGCGCCGCTCTGCCCGGTGCGCAGCACCATCTGCGCCCCGCATTTCGGGCACACGGGCACGCGGCTGTTCGCTGCCCGCTGGGTGTGGACGCTCTTCGCGTCCGGCTGGCCGAGCGCCTCGTCGAACCGGATGGCCTTGCAGTGCGCCGTCCGCGCCAGCTCCACGGCCAGCATGTCATACATCCGCCGCAGCTCCCCCTCCGGCACGCCCGCGGCCAGCTTCCGCCGCAGATACGCGCCCGGCGTCGTGCCGACCTTTTTGGTGAAAATCTCGTGGAACCGCTCCTCGTCGGTCTTCGGTTTCTTTTTGGGATACATCCTCATCCCTCCTGTCTTTGCTACCAGTATATCAGACGGAGCGAAAAAAAGCTACTGCCGGTTTTTTGCAGATCACACTTGACAAACGTCCCTACTTGTGCTATTGTACTAATCACTTAATACAGAGACACAGGAGGTGTTCTCATGCCCTGGTCCTTCCAAGCGGACACGCCCATCTACACGCAGCTGGTCGCGCGATTGCAGGAGCAGATCGTCTCCGGCGCCTATCCGCCGGGGAGCAAGCTGCCCTCGGTGCGCGATCTCGCGGCGGACGCGGGCGTCAATCCCAACACCGTCCAGCGCGCTTTTGCCGAGCTGGAGCGGCTGGGCCTCATCTACACCCAGCGCACGTCCGGAAAATTTGTCACCGAAGACGCCGCCGCGATTGACGCGGCGCGCCGCGCCCTGGCCGGGGGTCAGACGCGGCAGTATCTCGCGGCCATGTCGGCCCTCGGCTTTGACCGTGCCGCGCTCATCACATTTCTAAACCAGATGGAGGAAACGAAAGATGCCAATTCTTGAATGTCATGCGCTGGAAAAGCGCTACGGCTCCGCCATGGCGCTCGACCACATCGATCTTGCGCTCGAACCGGGCCGCATCATCGGTCTGCTCGGCCCGAACGGCAGCGGCAAATCCACGCTCATCAAGCTCGCCATGGGCCTGCTGCAGCCCACGAGCGGAGAACTTCTGATCGACGGCCAGACGCCGTCCCCGCAGACGAACGCCATCGTGTCCTACCTGCCCGACCGCGTCACGCTCAGCCCGTGGATGAAAACACGGCAGCTGCTGGACTTCTACTGTGATTTCTACGCCGATTTCGACCGGCAGGCCGCAGAGCGGATGCTCACGCACCTCGGCCTGAACCTCAACCAATCCATCCGCCAGATGTCGAAGGGCATGAAGGAGAAGGTGCAGCTCGTGCTGACAATGAGCCGCAAGGCAAAGCTCTACCTGCTCGACGAGCCGATCGGCGGCGTCGACCCCGCAACGCGGGATTACATCCTGCACACCATCATTTCCAACTATAATCCAGAGGCCGCCGTCGTCATCAGCACGCACCTGATCGCCGACGTCGAGCCGGTGCTCGACGAGGTCATCTTCCTCAATCAGGGGAAGATCAGCCTGCATGAAAGCTGTGATGAAATTCGCGAAACGCGCGGCCAGTCGGTCGACGCGCTCTTCCGGGAGGTATTCAAATGCTGGGAAAACTGATCAAACATGAATTCCGCGCCACGGGCCGTCTGATGGCCCCGCTGTTCGGCGCGCTGCTCCTGCTGGCGGTCTTTGTCCGCGTGAGTGACCTGATTCTGAGCGCGGCGGACGCGCCGGTCTTTTTCGAAGCGCTCAATGCGCTGCTGCTCGTCGTCTATGTGCTGGCCATCCTCGGCGTGACCGTCTTTGCCACCATCCTGATGATCAAGCGCTTCCACCAGAATTTCCTCACCGATGAGGGCTACCTGATGTTCACGCTCCCCACGAGCGTCCACAGCCTCCTCTGGTCGAAACTCATCACCGCCGCGCTCTTTTTTATCTTCACCTTTCTCGCCGATGCGTTGGCTGTGGCGATTGTGGTCTGGCGGGGCGGCACTGCGCGAGACCTGTTTGAAAGCATAGTCGGCCTGTTCCGAGAGCTGAACAGCTTTTACATGGCCAACGGTATCGCCCTCGCGCTGGAGATTCTCGCGCTGCTGCTCGTCAGCCTGCTCGTCACCTGCCTGCTGTTCTATGCGCCGATGTCCATCGGCTACAGCTTTGCCAATCACAAGGGCCTGCTCTCCGTCGTGTTCTACTTCGTCATTCAGGCAATTTTGCAGATCTTCGGCGTCGCAGTTCTCTCCGGCGTGGTAAGTGACACGGCGTTCCACCGTCTGCTCACGGACGCGATGGACAATCTGGGCCGGACCGATACCGCTGCGGCAGCCATGCAGGCCGCGCACGGCACGATGCTGCTTG
>USDP01000056.1 GCA_900553545.1 uncultured Eubacteriales bacterium
AGGTCGGGCGGCTCCGGCAGTGCATCCTTTGCGCGGGCCAGGCTCCGCAACACGCCGTTTACCAAGCCCGCTGCACGCGCGTTGGCATATTTTTTTGTCTGCGTCACGGCCTCGTTGACCGCCGCCGCGTCCGGCACTTTATCCAGAAACACGATCTGATACGCGCCGAGCCGCAGAATGTCCAGCACCACCGGCTGTAAGTCTTTCAGTTTCCCGCGCACGAACCGGCTCAGATAAAAATCCAGAAGCCCCCGGTTCTGCTCCACGCCGTAGCACAGCCGCGCGGCCAGCGCGGCGTCCCGCCGGTCAAGCCCGTCGCGCCGCGCATATTCCTTCAAGGCCCCGTCAGAAAACGCGCCTTGCCTCCGGCAGGCGATCAAAACCGACAGTGCCGTCGTTCTTGCTCCCATGATACCCTCAGATCTCGATCGGATGGCCGCGGAAATAGTCAGCAGCCGCCATTCTTTTTCCGCCCTCGGCCTGCAATTCCCGCACAACGAGCACAGAGCCATCGCCGCATGCGACCTCCAAGCCCTGCTTTGTCACCGCAAGGAGTGTCCCCGGCGCTTTGTCCGTCGTCCGCCCCGTCTGCTCGACACGGAAGACCTTGAACGTCTTCCCACTGATTTCCATCGTCGCTACCGGCCACGGGATCAGCCCGCGCACCTGATCGATGACGTACCGCGCGCGCTGCGTCCAGTCGATGGGACTCATGCTCTTGGAAAGCATCGGCGCATACGTCGCCTTCGCATTGTCCTGCGGCGTACGTTTTGCCGTCCCGGCCTCAATGGCCCGCACGGTATCGCAGGCGAGATCGCCCGCGATGACGGCCAGCCGCGCCATCAGCTCGCTGCTCGTCTCCATCGGCTCAATGGGCGTTTTGCGAATTTCAATGACGTCGCCCTCATCCATCCCGGCGGTCAGATACATCGCGCTCACGCCCGTCTCGTCGCAGTGGTTCAAAATTGACCACTGCACCGGACCTGCGCCGCGCAGCTCCGGCAGGATGCTCGCGTGCATGTTGATGCAGCCGTATTTCGGAATGTCCAGCACCCGCTGCGGCAAAATCTTGCCATAGGCCACGACCACGATCAGGTCGGGTGCGATCGCGCGCAGCTCCTCCACAACCGCATCGTCGCGGAACGAGACCGGCTGGATGACCGGCAGGCCCACCGACTCCGCGTACTGCTTCACCTCCGAGGCCATCATCTTCATGCCCCGGTTTTTCGGTGTGTCCGGCTTGGTATAGACCGCCGCGATGTCGAATCCGGCGGTATGCAGCTTTTCGAGGCACACGCGGGCAATGTCCGGCGTGCCCATGTAGACCAGCTTCATTTGTCCTCACCTTCCGCCTCGATGGCGTCCTCTTCCTGCTTCAGCATCTCCTCCAGCTCCTCCGCCGTCAGCATCTTCTCCGCGATCTCCGGATAGAGATGGCCGTCGAGATGGTCGATCTCATGCAGGAACGCCCGGGCCAGCAGTTCTTCGCCCTCATATTCATACCAGTCGCCATAACGATCCTGCGCACGAACGGTCGCGCGCAGCGGCCGCGTCACGATGCCCCACTTGCCAGGTAGGCTGAGACAACCCTCCAGCCCGGTTTGCGTCTCATCGCTGACGGACACGATCTCCGGGTTGACCAGCTCGATGTCCTCGTCCTCCGCGTCAATGACCACGACGCGCCGCAGAATGCCGACCTGCGGCCCCGCGAGGCCGACGCCGTTGGCGTTGTGCATCGTCTCAAACATATCGTCGAGCAGATTTGCCAGCTTTTCATCAAATTCCGTTACCAGGCGGCATTTTTTGTTCAAAATCGGGTCGCCCTGCGTCACAATATTTCGAAGTGCCATATCGTTCCCTCTCAATCATAGGCGTTCACGTCGACAAACGCGCTCACGCCCTTGTTCTGTTTATCCTTTGCAAACGCGCCAAGCAGAAAACGCAGCAGCGCGCGAACTTCTTTTGTGTTTTTGCAGCTCAGCGTCGCGCGGTAGCGATAGGTGTAATTCACCTTTGCGATTGCCGCAGGCGCCGGGCCAAGCAGATCAAATTCCATCCCGGCGTAGGGGCTCTGCCGCAGATTCATTGCCAGCGCGTCGCGGAATCGCTTCGCCGCCGTGCGCACATGCTCTTCAAACAGGCCCGTAAACGTCACCGTGAACAGATTGCGGAACGGCGGTACATTCCGCAGCTCACGCAGCGCGATTTCCATGTCATAAAATCCGTCGTAATCCTGCGCCGCCGCCAGCTTGAGCACCGGATGCTCCGGGCACATCGTCTGGATGACTGCCGTGCCCGTGTCCGCGCCCCGGCCAGACCGGCCGACCAGCTGCGTCACCAGCGAGAACGTCGTCTCCGCCGCACGATAGTGGTTGACATAAAGGCTCAGGTCGGCGTCCAGCACGCCGGCCAGCGTCACCGACGCAAAATCCAGCCCCTTGGCCACCATCTGCGTCCCCACGAGGATGGACGCTTCCTTCCGTCGGAACCGTTCGAGGATGGCCTCGTGACTGTTCGCAGCGGTCACGGTGTCGGCGTCCATGCGCAAGATGCCCGTGTCCGGGAATTCATAGCGCAGCTCTTCCTCCACCTTCTGCGTCCCCGCGCCCACCGGGCGGAGCGCTCCGCCGCAGTGCGGACACCGCTCCGTCACAGGCTCCGAGTATCCGCAGTAGTGGCACATGAGCCGGTTCGTTACGGAATGATATGTCAGATAGACGCTGCACCGCGGACAGCTCGGCGCGTCGCCGCAGTCCACACAGACAAGGCAGCGGCTGTTGCCGCGCCGGTTCAAAAACAAAATGGCCTGATCGCCGCGGATGACGGTGTCGCGCAGCCGCTCCTCGAGCGCCGTGCTCACGATCCCGGCGTTCCCCTGCCGCAGCTCCTGCTTCAGGTCGACCAGCTCCACGCGCGGCATTGCCTGCCGGTTGAAGCGTTCTTTCAGGGTGTAGAGCGCAAGATCGCCGCACTTCGCGTGGTACATCGTCTCGACCGACGGCGTCGCCGACCCGAATACGACCAGAGCCCCAGCCCGCAGCCCGCGATAGAGCGCGACCTCGCGCGCATGGTAGCGCGGCGTGTTCTCCGATTTATAGGTGTGCTCCTGCTCCTCATCCAGAATGAAGAGCCCAACGTTTTCGACCGGCGCAAATACCGCCGACCGCGTCCCGACGACAACGCGCGCCCGCCCCTCGCGGATGCGTCGCCACTCGTCAAACCGCGCGCCGACCTGTAAGCTTGAATGGAGCACCGCCACCTGTTCGCCGAACCGCCCGGTCAGCTTGCCGAGCAACTGCGGCGTCAGCGCGATCTCCGGCACGAGCAGCACAGCAGACTGCCCCTCCGCGAGCGTCCTTGCAATCAGCTCCATATAGACGGCAGTCTTCCCGCTGCCGGTCACGCCGTAAAGCAGCGCCGCGCCGGGCTTTTCCCGCTGCGCCTGCGTCCAGAGTCCTTCCACAGCTGCGGATTGCTCCTTGTTCAAGCGCATCGGTTCCGTCTGAGGCGCAATGCGCACCGCCTGCCGAAAGACCGGCTGCTCCGAGATCGTGATCAGCTCCAGCTTTTCCAGCCGCCGCAGCGTCGGCATCGACGCGCCCGTCAGCTCACAGATCTCCTGCGCCGACCCGCTGCCCACTGCGCACAGCAGCTCCAGCACCGCCTTTTGCAGCGGCGCAGCGCGCTGTTTGCGCCGTGCGAAGTCCATTGCGTCCTCCGCCGGGACGGCCAGCGCCGCGAGCTTCTGTGTCTTTACGCCGCCGCGCCGCGTCAGGTCGAGGCTCGAGGTCAACATTTTTTTGGCCTTCAGCGTCTTGATCGTCAGCGCCAGCTGCTCCTCATCGGGAAACCGCTGCCGCAGCGCCGCGTCCGTCGCGCTGCCGCCGAGCTCGCGCAGAAACTGCACCAGCTGCCCGGCGAGGCTGCCGTCCTCCGGCATATCTGCCGCCTCCGGCGTCAGCGCGAACGTCTCCTGCCGCCGGAACCATAAGCCGGCCGGCAAAATGGCCTTCACCGCGTCATAATACGTGCAGAAATACCGCTCGCGCAGAAAGCCCGCCAGCCGCAGCTGCTCCGCCGTCAGCACCGGCTCCTCGTCCAGCGCCTGCTCGACGGCCTTGAGCTTTGCTTCCTCGCCCGCGCTCACGGCCAGCACCACGGCTTCCTTTTTTCGGTTCCCGTTCCCAAACGGAACGAGCACCCGCATCCCCGACCGCAGCATCAGCCCGTCCGGAATCCTGTAGGAATAGGGCCGGTCGATGGCATACACGCTGTCTGAAACAGCAACCTGTGCGATCATGCGAACCTCCCCATTCCAAGCTCAAAAGGCGTAGGCCCCCGGCCTGCGCCTTTTTGTGTGTTACTTCAAATATTTTTCCTTGAGCGTCGCCGTCAGCTCACCGCGCGCAACCTCCTGGATCGCCATCGTGACCGGCTTTTCCGGCAGCGGCTCGTGTGTCAGCTCCGATTCGATTGAGATCTGGCGGGCGCGGTGCGCCACGACATTGACGAGAAGATAGCGGCTGTCGACATGCTTCAGCAGCTCAGACATTGCGGGATACAGCATTAAAGTTCCTCCTTGATCAAATGGATACGCTCCATCGTTTTACATTTTTCAGCGGTCATGATCGCCATCAGCTCTCCGGCCGTCTGTTCCACATCCTCATTGAGGAGAATGTAATCATATTGATGCGCCTGTGTATATTCCCACCGCGCACGCTCGAGCCGCTCGGCCATCGCCTCCGGCGAGACGTCGCCCCGGTGGACGAGCCGCTGGCGCAGCGCGTCGAACGACGGCGCCGCGATGAACACGAGCACCGCGCCGGGCAGCCGCTTTTTGATCTTCAGCGCGCCGACCACATCGACATCCATCACGATGTCCGTCCCGGCCTCAATGGCCTCGCGAATGGGCTGGAGCGGCGTGCCGTAGTAGTTGCCGACATATTCCGCGTATTCCAGCAGTGCGTCGTCCGCGATCAGCTTTTCAAACTGCTCGCGCGTCACGAAATAATAGCTCTTGCCGTCGACTTCGCCGGGCCGCATCGCGCGGGACGTGGCGGAGATGGAGTAGCGCACATGCACGCTTCGCGCGACCACGGCATTCAGCAGCGTATTTTTCCCCACGCCCGACGGCCCGGAGACCACAAACAGCTTTCCTCTCATTCTGCCCCATCCTCCTTCACTTCAGACCCGCGGCCCGACAACTGCTCCGGCCCCAGCGCCGACAGGATCACATGGTCCGTATCCATCAGCAGCACCGACCTTGTGCTACGCCCGAACGACGCATCGACCAACATTCCGCGCTCCTTCGCCTCTTGGATCATGCGCTTGATGGGCGCGGAGTCGGGGCTGAGCACCGCGAGGATTCGCTGCGCGGCGACGACATTGCCAAAACCGATGTTGATAAATCGCATGACCGACTCCCGTTATTCGATATTCTGCGTCTGTTCGCGGATCTTTTCCAGTTCCGCCTTGATCGCGACCCCCGTGCGGGCCTGTTCAATGTCGTTGCCCTTCGAGCCGATGGTGTTCGCCTCGCGGTTCAGCTCCTGCAGCAGGAAATCGAGCTTCCGGCCGATGGCACCGCCGTCGGTCAGCATCGTGTCGAGCTGGGCCAGATGGCTTCGCAGGCGGACGGTCTCCTCGTCGACGGCAATCTTGTCGGCGTAGATGGCGGCCTCCTGCAAAATGCGGCCCTCATCGATCGTGGTCGACTGCAAAACCTCCTGCATCTTGTCGGTCAGTCTCCGGCGGTATTCCGCCAACGTCACGGGGCTGCGCTGCTCTACACGCTCGACCAGACCCAGAATGGTCTTGCTTCTGGCCCGGAGATCGGCCTCCAGCGCTGCACCCTCCACGGTACGCATCGCGCCGTATTTCCCGACCGCCTCGTTCACCACGGACAAAATGTCCGCCGTGATCTGCTTCTCGTCCTCTTCCTGCTTTTCCACGACGAACACATCGGGCATCCGCGCCAGCGACGTCACGGTGACGTCGTTCGGCACGCCGTAGTCCTTCGAGATCGTGTTCAGCGCCGCGAGATATCCCTCGAGCACCGGGCGGTTGAGCGAAATTTTCATCTCCGCGTCCGCCGTAACATTGACCGAGATGAACACGTCAACCTTGCCGCGCGAAATTTCTTCCTTCACTCTTCCCTTGACCGCGTCCTCGGCAAAGCCGAACACGCGCGGCAGCTTCACGCTGCAATCCAGATACCGGTTGTTGACAGACCGGATCTCGACCGTGATCTCCCGGCCGCCGATCGTCTGCGCCGCACGGCCGTAGCCGGTCATACTCTTGATCAAAACACATTCCTCCGTATTTCCAGATCCGGCGTACTCGCCGGATCGGTTATTCCTCGATCCTACTCAATGTCACCGCGACGGTGTAGTCCCCGATCACGCCCGCGCCGGAGAAGCCGTCGAAGTAGACCTCGACCGGCACCTGATATGTGCCCGGCTGCGTAAACTCGGTCATATCCGCCACGATGCGGACGTTGTTCGCCGAGATCCGTTTCACATCCTCGCTCGACGCGCGGTACGTCACCTGGAGCTGCTGCGCGATGCTCTTCGCCTCCAGCCCCTCAGTCACACCGGTGAACGTGATATTCGACGAACGGATCGTCGAGATCTCCTTGTTCTTGATGCGGAGCGTGATCTTCGCCTCCTGCTCGCCGGAGACGTTCGTCGCGTTGTTCGGAATGATGATCTGCCGCAGCACCGTATCCTCGTTCTTCATGATCGCAGACAGATCAATGTTGTCGAGCAGGATGGTGTTCACACCCTCGAGTGCCGTCGCGTCGCCGGAGAGCGTGATCGTCTCCGGGTCGATCGTGTACGACACGTCGCTCGACGTCGCGCCGCCGCCGTCGATGAACTTGACGTCCAGCTGCACTTCCTTATACATCACGACCGTCAGCGTCACGTTGATGGCCTGCACATCCATCGTCAGCTCGCTGGTGTCCACAGCCTCGCCGTTCGCGTCGACCAGCGTGTAGTCCAGCTGCTCCGATATGGTCTTGTCCACGTTCGTGCGATTCATCGAGATCAGCGCATATTCGATCTGATCCACGACCGACTCCGCGCCCTCCACGGTCACGGTGTCATAGTCAAACGTCGTACTGTCGAGCATGTACCCGTCGGCGACCTCGACCTGCGAGAAATCGCCCTTCACCGGAACCGGCTTTTTCACAAGCTTTTCCACATGCACCGTGATGTTGCCCGGCGTCCGGTCGGTGATGGTGACCGCCGAGTCCGGCACAGCGTCCGGCAGCAACAGATCATAGCTCAGCGTGTAGTCCCGCGTGCTGCGGATCTTCGACACGTCGACCACCGCCGAGATCTCTTCCTTGTTTTGTTCCAGCTTCTTCATGTCGGAATTCTTGCCCGTGAAGCTGACCGTCACCATATCCTGATAGTCGCCGGAGAGCACCAGTCCCTGATCCTCCCGCAGCACCTCAGCCCCAGAGAACGTGACCGGAATGTTGGAGATCGTGGTCGTCCCCTCCGGGTTCACGACCGTCACCACGTAGATCCACAGACAGATCGCCGCAAGCAGCGAGATCGCCATGGTAATGAGCTTACTTTTTTTCATAATTTCCCGCCTTTGCAATTCTGGCGCGGAGCCGGTCGAGCAGCGAACGCTTCGCGTCGTCGTTCGTCATCAGCTCATTGGACAGCAGCTTTTCCAGCGTCTGCGGCGCAAGGTGCCGCTTGAGCATCCCGCCGATGGCGACGGAGATCGTGCCCGTCTCCTCCGAGACGATGACGACCACCGCATCCGAGACCTCGCTCGTGCCGATGCCCGCGCGGTGGCGCGTGCCGAGGTCGCTGGAAAGATGTGTATTTTCAGACAGCGGCATCACGCAGCCCGCCGCTGCGATCCGCCCGCCCCGGACGATGACTGCACCGTCGTGCAGCGACGCCTTCGGGAAAAACAGGTTGCGCAGCAGCTGCTCCGTCACCTTCGCGTCGATGAGCGTCCCGGTCTTAAAGTATTCCTCCAGCGACACGCTCCGCTCGAAGATGAGCAGCACGCCCACGCGCTCCTTGCTCATGATCTCGCAGGCCGAGACCGTCGCCTCGATGGTCGATTCCTCCACGCTCTTCTTGCTCGCGGGGTCGACCAGATTCAGGAAGAACTTCCCGCCGAAGCGCTCCATCGCCCGCCGGATCTCCGGCTGGAAGATGACGACCAGCGAGATGAAACCCAGTTCGAGGATCTTATTCAAAATCCAGTTGCAGGCGTAGAGATCAAACACGCTCGTCAGCCACGTCGCGATCAGCAGCACCAGAACGGTCCACGCCACGCGCGCCGCGCTGCTGCTGCGGACCAACCGCAGCACCGTATAGATCAGAAACGAGACGACCAGAATATCGATGATATCAGAAATCCCGATCTTTGGGATCTGATATAATAAATTCTGAAAAAAGTTTTGAATTGCGGTCATATATATCCCCTTAAACGCATGCCGTCCTCCGGCAGCGCAGTCTTCTCCGTATAATCACGATGATTATACTCCAAAATCGTCCCCGGCGCAAGTGCCGCCGCTGAAAAACAGCGGCGGCTTCATTATTTTTTAAGAATTGCCGCGGCCTGCAAGATCTCGCGCGCCGTGTTGAACGCCGAAATGCTCAGCCGCACCGTCCCGGTCTCCAGCGTGCCGGCGCTCTCATGCGCCAGCGGCGCACAATGCAGCCCCGCCCGGACGCAGATGCCCGCCCCGGCCAGCCGCTGCGCCGTCTGTTCGCTGTCCTCGCCGCGCTTTCGCACGGACAGGACGCCGCTCTGCGCCGCGCCTGTGAAACATTCCACATCCGAATCCGCCAGCGCCCGGCAGAGCGCCTTGCGCAGCGCACATTCGTGCCGGAAGATGGCGTCCACGCCCCGCTTCCGGACGAATTCCAGCCCCGCTGCCAGCCCGCAGATGCCCGGCACGTTGTGCGTTCCGGCCTCCGCTCGATCCGGCAGAAAGTCCG
>USDP01000057.1 GCA_900553545.1 uncultured Eubacteriales bacterium
GGTTTTTATGGGTGGGATCACTCGTCCCAGTCGTCGCTTTCGCGATGGCAGCGGCAGCAGAGCGCCTTGCCCTTTTCCACGAGGCCCTTGAGTTCGTCGAGATAGCTCACGACGACCAGAACCGCGCCCGCGGCGACCATGATGCCGCCGATCAGCTTCAGAAGTCCTTTGACTGCTTTCTTCATATTGGTATCCTCCTTATCTGTAGATCACATAATCGTTCTTCCGCGGCTTCGGCGCAGGAGCCTCGCTCGCGGCATAGCCGAGGATGCAGTGGCCGACGCCGATATAGCGCTCGTCCACGCCCCACTTTTTCAGGAGGGCCTTGCCCTCCGGGCTGTCAAATTCTTCGCGGGCCCGGTGGATCCAGCAGCTGGCGACGCCGAGGCTGTGCGCGGCAAGCATCAGGTTGCCGATGACGAGCGCGCCGTCCTCCACGCAGGTCGACACCTCCGGATCGGTCAGCACGACGCAGACCACCGGCGCGCCGTAGAACGGGTGCGCGGCCGGATTGCCGAGCACGGCGGCATTCATCCGTTCCAGCTCGGCGATCTCCGCCGGATCGGTCAGCACGACGATCTTCGGCGCCTGGCGACCCATGCCGCTTGCGGCCCACGTCCCGGCCTCGACGATTGCTTTCAGCTTCTCCGGCTCGACCGGCTGCGCCGTATAGGCCCGGCAGCTCCGCCGCGTCCGAATATTCTGCAATACTTCGTTGTTCATTGTAAAAACCTCCTTCAGGTGACATACCCATATAGTCCGCGGACCGAGACCTCGCCGGAATTGACCGCCTCGCGCGTGCCGTCCGGATAGCGGACGAGGAGCGCGGCCTCGTCGTCGATTCCCTCGGCGAACGCCTCGCGCACGGTATCGCCGCGGATGATCTGCACCGGCTGCCCGATCGTGATGCAATGCGCCGCAAATTCCGCCAGCCACGCGGCTCTACCGCTTTGCAGTTCCCGCGCGAGCGCGAGCATCTGGCGCAGCATCGCATTGGCCAGCAGGCTCCGGTCGACCGGTCTGCCGGTCTCCATGCGGATGGAGGCCGCGATGTCCGCGATCTCCGGGGCGAAGGCGGTCTGGTTGCAGTTGACGCCGATCCCGGCGACGACATAGTCCACCGTCCGCGTCTCCGCCTCAATGGACAGCTCGGTCAGGATGCCGCAGAGCTTTCTGCGGTCGTAGACGAGATCGTTCGTCCACTTGATGCCGACGTCCAGCCCCGTTGTTTCCAAAATCGCGCGGCGGATGGCAACGGCGGTCATCGCCGTGAGGTGCATGATCTGCTCCGGCAGCAGGCCGGGGCGGAGCACGATGCTGAAATAAAGTCCGCCCGCCTCGGAAGCAAAGCCGCGCCCGCGGCGGCCCTTGCCGGCGGTCTGCCGCTCGGCCAGGACGCACGTCCCGGCGGGACAGCCATCGGCGGCCAGCTGCCGCGCGACGGTATTCGTCGAGGTGACTTCCTCATAGACATGGACGTCTGCGCCGGTATCCCCGGCGATGACCGCGGCGTCCAGCCGGTCGGGCAGGGCGGCGAGGCGATAACCCCGGCGCGTGGCGGCCTCGATGGCGTAGCCCTCCTGCCGGAGCTGGTCGACGGCCTTCCAGACCGCCGCGCGGCTGACGCCCAGGGCGCGGCTCATCTCCTCGCCGGAGATGGGTGCGGATGCCGAGCGCAGCATATTCAGAATTTCATCTTTTGTCATTGCAAAATTATCCTTGCTTTTTCGATGGATCTATGATATTGTAAACCGCGTACAAAGTCAATAAGTTTACAATAGGAGGGTTCCCATGCGTACCAAACAACTTGTGCTCACCGCGCTGTTCGCGGCGCTGACCGCCATCGGCGCATTTTTGAAAATCCAGATCCCGGTCGAGGGCATCCCGGCGATCACGCTGCAATTTTTCTTCACGGCGATGGCCGGCGTGCTGCTCGGCGCGAAATACGGCGCGATCTCGCAGGCGGTCTATGTGCTGCTCGGCCTCGTGGGCCTGCCGATCTTCACGATGGGCGGCGGATTTTCGTATGTATTGCAGCCGAGCTTCGGCTTTCTGGTCGGGCTGATCCCGAGCGCGTGGGTCATCGGCACGCTCTGCAAAAATGCGAAGTCGTTCTGGCCGATGGCGCTTGGGATTCTGGCGGGCCTTGCGGTGCTCTACCTGATCGGCACGCCGTATATGGGGCTGATCCTCAACCTCTATCTCGGCAAAGGGATGAGCGTGTGGCAGATCGTGCGGGCCGGATGCCTGCTGTATCTGCCGGGCGACGTGCTGAAGATCGTGGTCTGCACGGCGCTCTGCCTCGCGCTGCGCAGCCGTCTGCCGAAGGCCCTTGCGGCGGCCTGAGCCAGGGCACGCGTTGCTGTCTTGATTTTCCCACATTTTCGTTGGATTGTCAACCATTTTGCGGCTGTTCGCCGTTGTCCATCCTGCCATACCGACCAAAACCGGGGACGACAGTTCCCGGTTTTTGTGCGCTATGGCGAAATCTTGCTTGACACACCCAGCCAAAAACGGTACAATGGTGGGTAGGATTTGTTTGACGGCCCAGAGATCTGGGGAATCTCGGGGCCGTTTTTCCAATTCATCCCGCCGGAGGCCCGCCACGGCCCGGCGGACGCAAGACCCAATACTGAAGAATAGGAGGTGTGGCCGCAGCTTATGGAATTCAACATGTTGTCTCTCATCCTGTGCATCGCAGGCTTTGTGGTGGGCGGCATTGTGTTCTTCTTCGTCGGCACGACTTATCGCAAGAAGGTTGCGGAAAAAGAGATCGGCAGCGCGGAAGAAGAAGCCAGACGCATCATCAACGAGGCCATCAAGGGCGGCGAGAGCAAAAAGCGCGAAATGCTGCTCGAGGCAAAGGAAGAGATCCATAAATCGCGTACCGAAGCAGAAAAGGAAATCAAGGAACGCCGCACGGAAGTCCAGAAACAGGAACGCCGTTTGCAGCAGAAGGAAGAATCGCTCGACAAAAAGCTCGATCAGCACGAAAAGAAGGAGGACGAGCTGGCCCGCAAGATGGCTGCCGTTCAGAAGCAGGAAGAGGAAGTCGCTTCGCTCAAGCGCGGGCAGATGGAGATGCTGGAAAAGATCTCCGGCCTGACGCAGGAGGAGGCAAAGGCCTATATCCTCAAGGGCGTGGAGGACGACGTCCGCCACGAGAGCGCCATGAAGATCAAGGAGGTCGAGCAGCAGTACAAGGACGAGGCCGACACGCTCGCCCGCGAGATCATCACCACCGCCATCCAGCGCTACGCGGCGGATCATGCCGCGGAGGCGACTGTCTCCGTCGTGCCGCTGCCGAACGACGAGATGAAGGGCCGCATCATCGGCCGCGAGGGCCGCAACATCCGCACACTCGAGACGATCACCGGCGTCGACCTCATCATCGACGATACGCCGGAGGCCATCACCGTTTCTTCGTTCGATCCCGTGCGGCGTGAGGTCGCACGGCTGGCGCTCGAGAAGCTCATCGCCGACGGGCGCATCCACCCGACACGCATCGAGGACATGGTTGAAAAGGCCCGCCGTGAGGTCGACCACACGATCAAGGTCGAGGGTGAGCGCGCCGCGTTTGAGACGGGCGTCCACAATCTGCACCCGGAGATCATCAAACTG
This sequence comes from uncultured Eubacteriales bacterium, assembly GCA_900553545.1. Taxonomy (GTDB): domain Bacteria; phylum Bacillota; class Clostridia; order Oscillospirales; family Oscillospiraceae; genus CAG-170. Next base: position 3,622 of record USDP01000057.1, read on the forward strand.
CTGGGCCGTCAGAAATACCGTACTTCCTACGGCCAGAACGTCCTGAACCACTCCATTGAGGTTGCACACATCGCGGGTCTGCTCGCGAGCGAGCTGGGCGTCGATGTGACGCTGGCCAAGCGCGCAGGTCTGCTGCATGACCTTGGCAAGTCCGTCGACCACGAGATGGAGGGCAGCCACGTCCAGCTCGGCGTGGAGCTTGCGAAGAAGTACAAGGAAAATCCCGTCGTCATCAACGCCATCGAGGCGCACCACGGCGACGTGGAGCCGCAGACCACCATCGCCTGCCTCGTTCAGGCGGCTGACGCCATCTCCGCCGCACGCCCCGGTGCAAGACGCGAGAACGTCGAGAACTATATCCGCCGTCTGGAGAAGCTCGAAGAGCTGACCGGCTCCTACCCCGGCGTCGAGAAAGCCTACGCCATCCAGGCGGGCCGCGAAGTCCGCATCATGGTCAAGCCCGAAGAAGTCACCGAGGACAACATGATCCTGCTGGCGCGCGAGATCGCGAAGAAGATCGAATCCGAGCTGGAATACCCCGGCCAGATCAAGGTCAACGTCATCCGCGAGACCAAGGCAGTCGAATACGCGAAATGATCCCCAAAAACAGCATCCCGGCCTGAAAACAGGCCGGGATGTTTTTTGTTTTGTGCAGAGGCCGGAGCGGAAATTGGCCCCTACATGGTGCAGCAAAAATGATAGATCAATCGAAATAATCGCCCCAGCCTTCGTCATCGTAGGCATAATCGTCCCAGCCGTCGCCCGGATCCGACCACGGGTCGTAGTCGTCATAATAATCCTCTTCGTCGGGGTCCCAGCCTGCGTCGTTGGCTTCCATGTATTCGCCGGTGTCGTCGTCGATGTAGCCGTCGCTGCCGTAGGAGATGAATTCGTTCTCATAGCCATTCCAGTACCAGACGTCGCCGTCCTCGTCGTACCAGTAGTACGGCGAGCCGTAATCGCCGGGATCGGAATACTGCGGGGCAGGCTGCGCGGGCACGGGCTTGGGCGCGGTGCTCCAGCCGGCGGTGTAGGAGATCGTCTCCAGCATGTTGTTGCAGATGTCAAAGTAGTTGCGGATGCGGCCTTCGACCGCGATCGTCACCGCGACGAGCGCATAGCCCGTCGGGCCATAGTAGCGCACCTCAATACAGCCGCGCACGGGCTGGTTCGGGCCGTCGTTGAAGATGGAACCGTCGAGCCATAGATAGCCGGTCATGCTGTAATGGTCGCCGTTGTCCTTGAAGTTCGAGCCGAAGGATTTGAGGACTTTATTGCCGTACATGCTGCTGAGCAGACCGTCGAGCATGTGCTTCATATAGGGCTTTGCGACGGCCGCGCCCTGCGTCATGTAATCGTCGTAGCCGGAGATGGGCTGGAAGGCGATCATGATGTTGGAATAGTAGTCCTCGGTGCCCTCCTCCATGACGGCGTTGAAGCTCAGCGCGTTGGAGACGCTCGGATGCTCGTGCGCCTCCATCTGGCTCGGATAGTTGATCGTGACATTCGGGAAGCCGCCGGGGAAGCTGGCCGTCTGATCCAGCTCGTCATCCGGCGTCGGCAGGAGCATGATGTAGTCCCATGCCGAGAGGGAATTGCCGTTCTCGTCGCTCAGGCCGCCGTAGGCCGTCTCGTTGAGGGCTGTGAAGTAGGAGCCGTCCTCCATATAGAGCGCGATATCGCCCTCCTGCACCACGACCTGGCCGGGATTGACGCGCTCGCCGTAGAGGTTGATGGCGACCCACTCATAATCGTCGCCGATGACGAGGTAGAACGGTTCTTCGTCATATTTCCAGCAGCCGACAAAGGGCGCGAGTCCGACAGACAGATCTTCTTCCTCTTCGAAGGTATAGCCCGTCAGATCATCCGAGTAATCCTCGGGTGTCTCGTCGTATTCGTCCGGATTGTAATGGTTGGTGATCTCGATGGGCACTTCGCCCTCCGGCGGCAGGAAGACGACATAGTCGCCGTCCGTCAGCTCGAAATCCAGCTCGTCGACGCTCGTGTCGTACAGGATGTAATCCTCTTCGCCGTAGACAAGGATGTTCCACATGGTGGGGATCTCGGATTCCTTGTACGTGCCGAGCACGGCCAGAATGCTCTCGCCGTCGCCGAGCAGTTCGTCCACGTAATTTTCGCCCCAATCGGTGTCTGTAGAGGGCGTGATGCAGACGGAGGTGATGCCGTAGCCGCTGCGGTTGACGAGCGTGACGGTGACGGTCGTCTCCTGTTCGCCGCAGCCGGTGAGCGTCAGCGCGCAGAGCAGCGCGAACGCCAGCGCCAGCAGCGCTTTTTTCAGATATTTCATTTCAGGTTTTCCCCTTTCAAGCGTCGTTGCCACGGTATTGTGGCCCACCTTGATTATACGCGGAACGCAGCAGGGGAGACAATTAACCAAAGGTTAGGATTTTGCATCGCGCAGCGTGGGGAGGGCCGCGCGGAGCGCGGCAGTGAACTGCTCCGGCTCGAGGTCGGCATAGTTTACGACGACGCGGCCCAGCGCCGCCGCGTCCGGCGCACCGACGTAAAAGCCGGACAGCGGCGGCATGTTCAGCCCCGCCGCGCGGAGCTTCGCTTGCAGCGCGTCATCGGTCAGGTCTGTGCGGAATTGCAGCACGAAGTGCAGCCCCGCGTCGGCGCGGAGGATCGTGCAGACCTCGGCGAACGGCGGTTCAGCCAGCGCGGCGCGCAGCGCGGCGAGCTGTGCGCGGTAATGCTTGCGCATCCGGCTGAGGTGGCGCTCGAAATAGCCACCGTCGAGAAAGCGCGTCAGCGTCAGCTGCTCGAACGCCGGGACGGTGCAGCTGTAAAAGCCCATCTTTTCCTCCCAGGCGTCCAGCAGCCGCGGCGGCAGGATCATGTAGCTGATACGGAGCGCGGGCGCGATGGTCTTGGAAAACGTGTTCATATAAATTACGCGCCCGGCAAAATCCATCGTCTGCATCGGCGGGATGGGCCGGCCGGAGAAGCGGAATTCGGAGTCGTAATCGTCCTCAATCAGGAAGCGGTCGCCCTCCGCCGTCATCCATTGCAAAATCGCCTGCCGCCGTGCGATGGGCGTGACGATGCCGGTCGGGTAGTGGTGCGACGGCGAGAGGTGCAGAATCTCCGCGCCGCTGGCGGCCAGCGCGTCGGGCAGGACGCCGTCGTCATCCATCGCGATGGCCCGGCACTGCACGCCAGAGGCGGCGTAGATGCGCGCGATCTTGCGGTGGCCGAGCGTCTCGAGGCCGTAAATACGATCCCTGCCGAAGAATTCGAGCAGCAGGTGATAAAAATATTCCGCGCCTGCGCCGATGTAGACCTGCCGCGGCTCGACGTGCATACCACGGCGGCGGAGCAGATCGTCACAGATTGCGCGCCGCAGCGCATAGAGACCCGCGCCGGGCATCGGGCGAAGCAGCGCCTCGCCCTCGTCGAGGATGACGCCGCGCATCAGCTTCGCCCAGACGGAAAACGGGAATAAGGCGGCGGAGGGCTTCGCGGGCGGTTCCGGGGCTTCCGGCTTGGCCGGGACGCGCGGCTGCGGCTCCGCGGGCTGGAGGGCGGAGAGCTGCTCGACATAGTAGCCGGAGCGCTGCCGCGCGGTCACATACCCTTCCGCCAGAAGCTGGGCATAGGCCGTCTCAACGGTGATCTTGCTGACGTTCAGATGCTCGGCCAGCGCCCGGCGGGACGGCAGCTTTTCCCCGCCCGCGAGCTGCCCGGAGAGGATGTCCGCGCGGATGGCGCGGTAGAGCTGTTCATAGAGCGGCGCGCCGCCCGGCGCGCGGGAAAGTTCGTAGGTTCGGAGCATCGCTGGCCCTGCCTTTCGGTACATTTTTTGTATTTCAGAAATGCCAGTTCCATCTTACTATGCCCCCGCATGGCTTGTCAATGGAAGGTGTTGAAAGTTGGGCGGCGGTCTGTTATCATGGGGTAAGCGTCAGTTGACAAGGGCACACACGCTCGTGAGCTGAACCGAACTACCAAAAAGTCCTTCGTAGTTTTTCGCGGAGGATAAACGGCGGCTGGCACGGCAGACGAGGAAGATGGGCTGACGCCCATCGACGAGGATAACAACGCCAGACGTCGTTTTGCCCCGCGAAAAACCGTGCGTGCCCTTGCCAGCTGACGCTAAAGGAGGCGTTTTCATGATCCGATTCAACAATGATTATAACCGCACCGCACATCCGCGCGTGTGGGAGGTATTGCAGCAGGCCGCACAGGAGAGCCATCCGGGCTACGGCACGGACGACTGGTGCGCGCGGGCGGAGGGCATCATCCGGGAGCTGACCGGGCAGCCGGACGCTGCGGTCTGGTTCTTCCCCGGCGCGACGCAGGCGAATTTCATCGTGATCTCGGCGGCGCTCTCGCCGGTCGAGAGCGTCATCTGCGCCGAAACCGGTCACATCCAGTGCCATGAGGCCGCGTCGGTCGAGCACGTCGGCCACAAGCTGCTGGCCCTCCCGGCGACGGACGGCAAGATCACGGCGGAGCAGATCGCAGAGTGCGCGGCGGCGTATTACGAGGGCGGCGAACCGGAATACTGGACGGCCCCGAAGTTCGTCTACATCTCCTTCCCGACCGAATCCGGCACGCTTTACAGCAAGGCGGAGCTGGAGGCAATCCACAGCGTGTGCAGAACATACGGGATGTATCTGTTCGTCGACGGCGCGCGGCTCGGCTACGGACTCGGCGCGGAAGAGAACGACGTGACGGTGTGCGATCTTGCGGCGCTGGCCGATGCGTTCTACTTCGGCGGGACGAAGTGCGGCGCGATGTTCGGCGAGGCCGTTGTGCTGACGGCGGACGCGCTCAAGCCGCGCTTCAAGGCGTACATGAAGCAGAACGGCGCGGTGCTCGCCAAGGGGTGGCTGCTGGGCGCGCAGTTCTGTGCGCTGCTGGAGGACGGGCTGTATTTCCGAATCACGGCGGAGGCCGACAGGCTGGCGCTGCGCGTCAAGGCGGCGTTTGCCGAACGGGGCATCCCCTTCCATGTGGACAGCCCGACGAACCAGCAGTTCGTCTGCCTGACGGACGCACAGGCGGAGACACTCGGGCGCGAGTTCACGTTCGAGGAGGAGGGCCGCACGGCGGACGGATTGCGCATCGCGCGCTTCTGCACCAGCTGGGCCACCACTGAGGAAGAAGTGGATACCTTGATTGCGGCTATCCGCGCTCTCTGAAACTCCGCGATAGACCTTGTAGGGGCGGACGACTCTGTCCG
>USDP01000058.1 GCA_900553545.1 uncultured Eubacteriales bacterium
AAAGCAGACCTATTCCGCCGTCGCCGAGGCGGACGGCAAGGTGCTCGGCCTTTACATTCTGCATCCCAACAACGAGGGCCGCTGCGGCCATATCTGCAACGCGAGCTATGCCGTCGAGCGCACAGCACGCGGACTGCACCTCGGTGAGGCGCTCGTCTCCGACTGTCTCGCGCAGGGCAAGGCGCACGGCTTTGGCATCCTGCAATTCAACGCCGTCGTCGCCACGAACGTCCACGCGCGGCATCTCTATGAACGGCTCGGCTTCACCCAGCTCGGCACGATCCCCAAGGGCTTCCGCATGAAGGACAGGCATTTCGAGGATATCTGCCCCTATTATCACGAGCTATAAGCTATAAACGAACGCCCTCTCCAGATTACTGGAGAGGGCGTTTTGTGATCCATTATCCATTCGGCTGATTGACTACGCCAGCGAAGAGCGGCGCGCCGTCGATCCCGGTGAGCACGAACAGGAACGGCCGGTCAAGCGTGAAATCCACCGTCTCCGGCTCCTCGATCAGCGCCATCCCCTCCACACCAAGCACCGTATACGCCGCAGCCTCACAGCCGTCCTCATCGATCTTCACGCGCGCGGCATGCTCCGCCTTCGAGAGGACAAGGCTCTCATCCAGCCCCAGCGGCGTGAAATCCGCCGTCTCGGCGTCGAGCACATCCGTGATGCCAAGCGTCTTCAGGGCATCCTTCAGGTCGAGATCGGAGGCCACGTCAAACTTCGGCAGGCTCAGCGCAATCTTCGCATACTGCGTCTGCGACCAGCCGCCGTTCGCCACGAGGAAGCTCAGCGCCTCGTCGGACTGGAGCAGATCCTCCGGCGTTTTCCCGTCGTCCGGGCGGAGCAGCCACATCGTCCCGCTGCCCTCCATCGGAAGGCCGATCGCCGAGAAGCCGTCGCCGTAGTAGACGTCCCCGTTCTCGCTGCTGTGCATGAATTCGCAGGTCACGTCGCCGCTCGCCGCGTGGAACGTGTCCTCCGTCGAGGCCGACGGGTCAAATTTATCCGCCCAGCTCGCGCGGTAGTAGATCGTCGAGGCCAGCGCCAGCACGGTCTGCGGATCAAAGCTCAGCCCCGCCGCCTGCTCCGTCAGCAGGTCACCGGTATTTTTGTTGATCCAGCTGCGCAGTGCCTCGTTGTATGCCTCCGAACCCATGTCGCCGGAATAGGACGACGCGAAATAGTCTGTCGCAAGGCGATCCATCGTCGCCTGATCATATTCCGTTCCATTCCGCAGCCAGAGCGAGTTGGCCAGCAGGCTCGTCACGCGCCCATCGTCCCAGCTGTTTTCGAACCAGAGGGCCTTGGCCCGCGCGCGGAGCGCCTCGATGTCGTCCTCGCCGAGCGCGTCCAGAATCTGCGTCCGGCTCTCGCCGTCGGTACACTCGGCCAGCATCGCGAGCGCCATATAGACATTCAGCGGCGAGCAGATGCGGTTTTCTCCATTGCTTCCCGCGAGGAGCGCGGACATCATCGGCAAAAACCGCTCCGAAAGGCCATCCATCGTGGCGTCCATGTTCTCCGTTCGGGCCTCATAGTCCGCGTACCACGCCTCATTGGCCGCGGTCCACGCCTCATCGTCCCATTCACCGGTCTTCTCGTCGTAGTAATCCATCTCTTGCGGGAACTGTGCCATCTCCGGGATGACCGGCGCGGCCAGCTCTGTCGCCAGAAGGGTGCTCGGTTCCTCGTCCGGGAGGGTCACATTGCCGCCCGGCGTCTGCGCCGCGCAGCCCATCATGGTCACTGCCGTCGCCACGGCCAATCCAAATGCAAGAATCTTTTTCATGTTCCATGTCTCCTTTTGTCTGGTCTGCCCTTATAGACGAAACGTTTTCGAAAAGGTTGCGGGGCGCTTCGAAAAAACTTCGGCTCTTCTGCGGATTTTGCTGTTGACATTTGTAGACTGTCGTGTTATGCTCTGGTTACAAACGTAAACAGGAGGGATACCTTATGCCACGGAACATTGATCTGACCGAGGCGGAATGGACGCTGATGGAGCAGCTCTGGGGCGCGCCGGGCCAGACTGGCCGCGCCCTGACCGACGCGCTGCACGCCAAGACCAGCTGGGCACGCAGCACCACGCTCACGCTCCTGCGCCGCCTGACGGAAAAGGGCGCCGTCCGCACAGAGGTGCGGGACGGCATGCACGTCTACTTCCCCGCCGTCTCGCGTGAGGACGCCGCCGCGCGGCAGACGCGCGACTTGCTTGGCCGTGTCTACCACGGGAGCCTCAGCCTGCTCGTCAGCGCCATGACTCGCGAAGAGACCCTGTCAAAAGCCGAAATCGACGAACTGTACGCGATCTTGGACGAAATGGAGGCGAAACAGGGCGATGCTTGAGTGGTTTCTTTCCTCGGCGATCTTGCTGGCCGTCCTGATCGCGCTGCACTATCTGCTGCGCGGCAAGGTCAGCCCGAAGCTGCAATACGCCCTCTGGGCTATAGCTCTCGTCCGCTTGCTGCTGCCATTTTCCGTGGGGCAGAGCGCCGCGAGCGTCGAGAATCTCGTCCCCGAGACGCAGCATTACGTCCTCTACACCGCGCCGCGCACGGCCCCGGAACCCGAAACAACCACGCCGTCTCAGCCGCAGCAGACCGCGCAGCCGCCCGTGCAGGTGCTCCCCGCACGCGAAGCTGTCGAAACGCAGAAAGCCGTCCATGGCGGCAGCGTTCTGGATCTGAAAACAGTTTTGACCATCATTTGGGCCGTCGGCGCGGCGGGCGTGCTCGTCTGGTTCTTCGGCTGCAACTTTGCCTTCGGCCGTGCGCTGCGGAAGGATGCGACGCTGTTCGCCCCGGCCTCGCCGGGCTGCCCGGCCATCTACGTCTCCCCGGCCATCGCCTCGCCGTGCCTGTTTGGCTTTCTCCGCCCGGCCATCTATCTGACGCCGGACAGCGCCGCAGACGATGCCGGCGGCACTGCATCGCGCACGAGCAGACGCACTACCGCCACGGCGACCATCTCTGGGCGCTGCTGCGCGGGGTCTGCCTCGCGCTGCACTGGTTCGACCCGCTGGCCTGGTGGAGCGCACACCTTGCGCGAACCGACGCGGAGCTCTGCTGCGACGAGGATGCGATCCGTCTGCTCGGCGAAGGTGAGCGCGCCGACTATGGCCGGACGCTCATCCGCATGACCTGCCGCGCGCGCGTCGACCCTCTCTCCGCCGCGACGACGATGTCGGGCCGCGGCAGCCAGCTGAAAGAGCGTGTCCGCGCCATCGCAAAGCACCCGAAGACCGCCGTGCCCGTGCTCATCGCCGTGCTGCTGATCGCGGCGATCGCCGCCGGCTGCACGATGACCGGCGCGAAGCAGAAAAACTCTACGCCGGACGCAGCCGCAACGGCCGAAGCGGAAACCACGTCTGACGCAGAAACCGCCCATCGCGACGCCATCCTCACCAGACTGCAAGAAGTCATCCCCGCCGAGGCGCCAGGCGTCGACTCTGCCGAGCCGACGACAGCCAAGGCCATCAGCGGCTTCGCGGACTATCTGCTGCGGCACTATGACCAGCTCGATACCCGCGGCTTCTTTGCAGATGACACCGTCTGGGAGGCGGTCACGCTGGATGATCAGGACTTTCAACTCGTCATCCGCGACAAGGACGGCAACAAACTCGACGTCCTCTCCTATCACGCGCAATATGACATTGCAGACGACGCGGCCTACCGCTGCGCAATGGCCATGTATGCCTACTCTGTTTATATTGATGTTGCCCAGACGGCCGAACAGTTTGCCTCCTATCTGGCCGAGCACGGCAAGGAATGGCAGGATTCTGACATCTGGGACTATGACACGGTCTGGAGTCTCCGCAAACTGGACAGCCAAATTCTCCTGCATATCTCGAATCTCCCGGACGGCTCCACCGTAACCTTCTCCATGGACTGCGAGACGCTCGCCGTGACGTATGAGCCGGTCGATATGGACCGCCGCAAGACCGCCATTGAGGCGAAGCTGAACGCAGCCCTCGCGTCGGAGATCGTGCGCGACGACACCTACTGGTTCCCGCTGCGCGAGCTGGACGAGACGAGGCAGCAAGCCGCCCTCACGGCCTACACGGTCTGGCTCGTCGACAATTTCGACGCGCTGCTTCAAAACGGTGCGCTGGAGGACGACATCCGCTGGGAGCTTCTCGCGACGGCCTCCGGTGAGGGAACTCTCGTCCTCCGGAGCGACGAGACGCGCACGCCCTATTTCTACTACTGCCTCTACTACGACGTCGAAACGGGCCACGTCGACGATTTCGACCCCCGCCTGATGTCTGCGCTGAAGGAAAGCAATGTGCAGGATCCCGAACTGGCTCAGACCGCACAGGTGACGTTTGCCGCCTACTTCCGCGGTCACTATGACGAGCTGGAGCCGCTTGGCATCTTCCGCTATGGCGCGCGCTGGACGCTCCGTCTGACCGACGGCGACCTGTTCCTGGACGCTGAAACCTTGACCGGCGGCACGGAGCAGTTCATCTTCACGCCGGACACTGGTCTTGTCCACCGCAGCGGCGAAGCGGCAGACGCGCCCGGCGCGTTTGAGTCCGTCTGGGTCGACTTCGCGGTGAACTGGCGGCTCGACTACCTGCCTGTCTGCTCCGAGGCGCTGTATCCCGAGAACAACGGCGTCCCGGACGCGGCCTCGGAATATCTGATGTGGCTCTACGCCACAAACATGGACTGGTTGAAGGCACAGGGCTATATGGACACCGACTGGGTGGAGACCACGATCCAGGCGCACTTCCCCATCCGCCGCCTCTCGATGGACGATCTGCCGAAGACGTGGGAGTTCCGCAATGGCCGCTACGAACCGGTCGCGACCGGCGTGAATCCGAAGCCCCTTGTCCGGCTCGATTCGCTCGAGGCCGATGTCTCGGACGAGCGCACCGTCTACACCGCGAAATACACCTTCTTCTCCGCCGGACACGAGATCGCCGATGAGGCGGAATGGCAGCAGCTCCGGAGCAACATCCTCGCGGGCGACCTCTCCGGACTCTGGGAGGATCATGTCGATACCTTTGAATTCTACTTTGAGAGCGGCCAGCCCATCTTCCTCTCGCACAGCGAGCTGATGATCTGCGCGTCCTACAATGCGGCCATGCCCCTGCAGGCCGAGGAATTCACGCTGCCGCGTGCGCTTCGCTTCGGCACGAGCTATGACGTAGCACTGCGGCTCTGCGGCAGCCATGCCGAAAATGAGGACAGCGGCGATGGCTGGAAAAGCTTCCAGTGCGAGGGCTATCGTTATGTCTTCTACGACGATGCTCTCTCCTGCGTCTACATCCGCAGCGTCGCCGACGGCGGCAACATGGATCCCACCACGCCCATCTTCCGCGAGATCCATCTTGGCGAGAGCATCGAGTCCGTCTTCGACAAGTTCCCTTGCACCGACCGGGCGCTGAAGCAGTGGGAGCTCCAGACCGTCTATGACGACGGCGAGGGGCACACCGCCGATCTGCAATTCGTGGCGAACAGCTTCTATGCGCTGCGCTTCTGCACGCCGGAGGGCTATACGGCCATGCTCACCTTCGCCCGTGCGGACAACACGGTCAAATCCATCGACCTCTACGCGCCCGGCATGTAAGAGAGGCAACACCGCACAATTACGTCGGCGCGCTTCGGTGGATCTTTTCCGCCAATTCATCGGTTTGAAAAATTTGAAATCCACAAAGGATATCTGCATTTTCCAAACCTCGCCTTGACGAAAAAGCTCTCGCCGAATCTGCTTGTTGAATTGTGCGCTGCTGCCTTAAATTTTCCAAACTTTGCAACGAACCCCCTCCAAATTCGTCTACATTTGTGAGACTATATTTGGAGGGAGTTTATTATGAAACGAATTTTTGCTTTGCTGCTTGCGCTGCTCCTGCTCGCGGCCCTGACCGGCTGCTGGCCGCTGGAAGAGCAGTACACGGAGAAGCCGGTCATCTATCTCTACCCGGAGGCGGAAACGGACGTCACCGTCCGGCTCGACTACGCGGGCGACCTGACCTGCACCTATCCTGCCTACGACGGCACGTGGCGCGTTGCCGCCGCGCCGGACGGCACGCTGACTGACGAAAGCGGCCAGACCTACCGCTATCTCTACTGGGAAGGTGTGGACAACGTCCAATACGACTTCTCGGAGGGCTTCTGTGTCCCCGGCGAGGAGACCGCCGCGTTCCTGGAGGACGCGCTTGCGCAGCTTGGCCTGACCCGCGCGGAGGCCAACGAATTCATCATCTACTGGCTCCCGCAGATGGAACAAAACGCCTATAACCTCATCTCGTTCCAGCAGGAAACCTACACCGACGCGGCAAAGCTCACCATCACGCCGCAGCCCGACACGCTGCTGCGCGTCTTCATGGCATGGAAGCCGCTGACGAGCGCCGTCGAGATCGCCCCGCAGACGCTCACCGCGCCGGAGCGCACCGGCTTCACCGCCGTCGAATGGGGCGGCGCAAAAGTCCAATAAGCAAAAGGCGCCCGGAGAAGGAACTTCTCCGGGCACGTTTTATGGGTTCAATTCCCATTCCTTGATTTCCTTCGCCAGCTCGTAGAGGCGGACATAGCTGTCATAGCGCGTCTGCTCAATTTCACCGCTTTCCAGCGCCGCGCGCACCGCGCAGTTTGGCTCTTTCAGATGTGCGCAGTCCGGGAACTGACAGCGCCCGATGTACGGTGCGAACTCCGGGAACACATCTTGCAGTTCTTCCTTCCGCACAAGATCCATCCGCTCCGTGTCAAACGACGAAAAGCCCGGCGTATCGCCGATGTACGTCCCGCCGCCGAGCGCGTACAGCTCGATGTGGCGCGTCGTGTGCCGTCCGCGGCCCAGCTTCTCCGACACATCGGCCACCGGCACGGCCAGCCCCGGTGCGAGCCGGTTCAGGATGCTGGACTTGCCGACGCCGGAGTTTCCCGTGAACACGGCCAGCTTCCCGGCGATGGCCTCGCGCAGAGCGTCAATGCCCTCGCCCGTCTCCGCGCTCGTCACAAACACCGGATAGCCCGCGTGCCGATAGATATGAGCCAGCTTTTCACCGCTCGCCAGATCGTCCTTGTTCACGCAGACGATCGCGGGCACGTTCTGCTTTGCCGCGATGGCAAGCACCCGATCGATCAGGAACGGCTCCGTCACCGGGATCGCGCACGACGCCAGCACGACCAGCACGTCGATGTTCGCCACCGCCGGGCGGATGAACTCGTTCCGCCGCGGCAAGACTGCCTCGACCGTGCCCTTCGCGCCCTGCCGCGAGATCTCGACGAAATCGCCGACCAGCGGCGAGACCTTCTCGCGCCGCATCTTTCCGCGCGCGCGGCACTCCACCACACCGTCCGCCGTCTGTACATAGTAAAAGCCGCTGAGGGCCTTGATGATCCTGTCTCCCATGCTCAGCCCACCGTCGTAAAGTCCACGAGCTGTGAATCGTAGAGCGACCCATCGAGATAGATGTCCACGTTCTGCTCGCCGGATCCCGACACCTGGATCGGGATCTGTACGCCGCCGGCCTCGACCTCGAACGGCTCCATCTGCTGGACGCCCGCGACATAGACCGTCACGGTATGCGTCCGTCCGTCGGACGGCATTGTCACATAGATCACCTTGTCCACCGTATCATTCGACGGCCCGACCACGACCTCGATCATCGGCGAATTGACGCTCTCGGTCGCGTCGCCGAGCGTGTTCGTGATCTTACAGAAATAGTAGAACGTGCCCGTCCGGCTCGTGTCCACGATGCAGCTGTCGTTGTCCTCCGCGCTGCGCGAGACGAGGCTCGCGCCGTCGACGCTCCCGTTCTCCGACACGTACCACGCATAGCTCAGCGTGCCGTTGTCGCTCGTCTCGGCCTCGACGCGCAGCGTCAGCTCCTCGTTCAGCCCGACCTCGGCATCCTGTGAGACGCTCCGCACGAACGGTGTCCGAGCCTGCTCCGGGCCTTTGGAGGCCTGCAGATTGATGACCGTCCCGGCCTTGACCTGCTCGCCCGCGTCCACGCTCTGATACGTGACCGTGTCCTTTGGGAGGTCGCTCTCCACATAGCGGACCTGCCCCGGCTCAAGGCCCGCGTCCTTGATGTCCGCGATGGCCTCGTCCACCGTCTCGCCCTGCAGCGCCGGAACCTTCACCAGCTCCACGCCCGCGCCTGCGCACACCGTCAACGTCACGGTCTGGCCGGCGGTCAGCGTCTCGCCCGCGGCGGGATCGGTCGCCATGACGTAGCCATCGGTGAACGTCGTGCTGGTCTCATATTCGATGTTGACCGTGACCTGCACACTCAGCGCGCTCAGCGCCGTCTGTGCGGCCTGCACGGTCTGATTGACGAGCGGCGGCATCGTGTCGCTGCTCACGCCGGAGGAGACCGTCAGCAAAATCGTCGTCCCGACCTTGACCGTCCGCTCCGCATCCGGCGTCTGGCTGATGACGCGCCCATATTCCACGCTGTCGCTCGTCCGCCAGTCGCCGACCTCGATTTTGAAGTTTGGATACTGGCTCGCATCGATGTCCTCATAATAGGCCCCCACAAAATTTGGCACCACATCCTCCTTCGTCGTCGCGAAGAGGTCAGAAAGGTAAGAATACAGGAAATACCCGATCCCGCAGAGCGCCAGCGCGATGCAGACGATGCCTGCGATGACCGCGATACGGCTGCCGCGCTTTTCCGGCGCGTCGGCCTTGGGCGCGTTCTGCGCCTTCGGCTCTTCGCG
>USDP01000059.1 GCA_900553545.1 uncultured Eubacteriales bacterium
AGCCTCCCTTGTGTAAAGGGAGGTGTCGGCGAAGCCGACGGAGGGATTGTCGGGCAGGCAGTCATTGCCCACCCTTACGGCGTCTGGCACAGATTTCCCGTGGCTGTCAGGAAGGTTTTACGTACATTTTGCCGAAACTTGACCGGACATACATTTTAGCCCTTGCAAAGTATACCGGGATATGGTAAAGTATACATATCATATAGAATCGGGAACCACAATTATGAGCAATAATCACCAAAAATCACAGATGCAGACAGGAACGGCAGCTTTTTTCCACCTGGCGGTTCCCTGTCCGTCTGCGGCCTTTGGCAGACGGCTCCGATCGCAGAACAGAACAGTCAGCTCGCCTGTGGGGGAGTTGGCTGTTTGCGTTTTTTCGCGCAGGACGCCGTTTCGCTTGATTGTGACAGAAAAGCCCGGTATCATGAGAACGCGCCGTAGGATGGTGGTACGATATGAATAAACAGCTCGCCGCATTCCTGCGGCAATTCGAAAGCACCGGCAGCCCCGAGGCCGACCGGTATCTCGGCTGTCACGCCGTAGACGACGGCTTCGTCTTCCGCGTCTGGGCTCCGCACGCACAGGCCGTCAGCGTGACCGGCGATTTCAACTTCTGGAACGAAGAAGATCTTCCGATGCACCGTCTCGGCAGCAGCGGCGTCTGGGAGGCCGTGTCGAAATTCGCAAAGCGCGGCAGCGCCTATAAATACTGCGTCACCGGCGCAAACGGTTCTAAAGTCTACAAGGCCGACCCCTATGCCAATCGCGCCATGCCGCTGCCCGAGACGTCGAGCGTGGTCGATCCGCCGGAAAAGTTCCGCTGGACCGACGCGGCCTACCGCCGCAACAAGCTCAAGCAGACAAGCCTCCAGCGCCCGGTCAACATCTACGAGGTCCACGCCGGCTCGTGGAAGCGGCACGACGACGGCAGTTACCTCAGCTATGAGGAGCTGGCGGCGGAGCTGATCCCCTATGTGAAGGACATGGGCTATACGCACATCGAATTCATGCCGCTGATGGAATATCCCTACGATCCGTCGTGGGGCTATCAGGTGACGGGTTACTACGCACCGACGCACCGCTACGGCTCGCCGGAGCAGCTTCGAATGTTGGTCGACGCCTGCCACGCTGCAAACATCGGTGTGATCCTCGACTGGGTGCCCGCCCACTTCCCGAAGGACAGCTACGGACTCTACGAGTTCGACGGCACGTGCTGCTACGAGCTGAGCGACCCCGCGATGCGCGAGCATCCGGACTGGGGCACGCGGATCTACGATTACGCGAAGCCGGAGGTTCGCTCGTTCCTCATTTCAAATGTCTGTTACTGGCTGCGCGAGTTCCACATCGACGGCATCCGCGTGGACGCAGTGGCCTCGATGCTGTATCTCGACTACAACCGCCCGAACTATAAGCCAAACCGCCTCGGCGGCCGCGAAAATTTGGAGGCCATCGCCTTCCTGCGGCAGCTCAACGAAGAGGCATTCCAGGCCGACCCGACGGTCATGATGATCGCCGAGGAGTCCACGGCCTTCCCGATGATCACGCGGCCGGGCTACGACGGCGGCCTCGGCTTCCTCTACAAGTGGAACATGGGCTGGATGAACGACATGCTGAAATATATGTCGCTCGACCCGCTCTACCGCAAGGGCAGCCACAACGCGCTGACGTTCGCGATGACCTACGCCTACAGCGAGAATTTCATCCTGCCTCTCAGCCATGACGAGGTCGTACACGGAAAATGCTCACTCGTCAACAAGATGCCCGGCAATTACGACGATAAATTCAACAACCTGCGCGTCTTTTACGCCTATCAGATGGCCCATCCGGGCAAAAAGCTGAACTTCATGGGCAACGAGTTCGCGCAGTTCATCGAATGGAACTTCACGCAGGGCCTTGACTGGCTCCTGCTGGACTACGACCACCACCGCCAGATGCGCGAATACGTCCGCATGCTGAACCAGTTCTATCTCAAGCACCCGGCCATGTGGGAAAACGACTCGGACTGGAACGGCTTCCAGTGGATGAGCTGCGACGACCGCGACTGCTCGGTCGTGGCGTTCCGCCGCATCAGCCGGAGCGGCCGCGAGGTGATCGCGGTGTTCAACTTCTGCCCGGTGCTGCGCGAGGATTACCCTCTGCCGCTGCCGAAGGCCGGCTGGTACGAGCCGGTGATGAACTCGGACAGCAGTACCTGGGGCGGCTACGGCTTCGAACCCGTGACCGTCCATGCCCAGCGCGGCAAGGAGGGCGGCCATTGGGGCCAGTTCCGCATCCCGCCGATGAGCGCAGTCTATTACCTGCACCGGAGGACGAATCCGCAACGCGAGACAGAGAAATAATTCAGAGTGGCATATATCTTGTAAATCAACGAGACAGGAGGAATCCAGAATGCACTTTCAAAAGAAACGGTGTGTCGCAATGCTGCTGGCCGGAGGCCAAGGCAGCCGTCTGATGGTTCTGACGGAGAACACGGCGAAGCCCGCCGTGCCGTTCGGCGGCAAATACCGCATCATTGATTTCCCGCTTTCCAACTGCGTCAACTCCAAGATCGATACCGTGGGCATTCTCACCCAGTATCAGCCGCTGGAGCTGAACGAGTACATCGGCAACGGCCAGCCGTGGGGCCTGAACAGCTCGCACGGCGGCGTACAGGTCCTGCCGCCCTACGCCAAGAGTAAAAACTCCGAATGGTACAAGGGCACGGCCAACGCCATCTATCAGAACATTGGCTTCATCGATCGCTATGAGCCGGACAACGTGCTGATCCTCTCCGGCGACCATATCTACAAGATGGACTACGCGGCGATGCTCGCCTTCCACGACCAGAAAGACTCCGACTGCACAATCGCCGTGCGCGATGTGCCGCTCGAGGAGGCCAGCCGCTTCGGCATCATGAACACGCGCGAAGACGGCTCGATCTACGAATTTGAAGAAAAGCCGAAGCACCCGAAGTCGACCAACGCCTCCATGGGCATCTACGTCTTCAAGTGGAGCGTGCTGAAAAAGTTCCTCGAGGCCGACGAGGCCGACCCGAAGAGTGAGAACGACTTCGGCAAGAACATCATCCCCGCCCTGCTCGAGGCCGGGCATAAGCTCTACGCCTACGAGTTCGCGGGCTATTGGAAGGACGTCGGCACGATCAACAGCCTCTGGGAGGCGAACATGGATCTGCTCGGCAAACACCCGGCGTTCGACCTTTCCGGCGGGAAGAAAATTTATGCCAGAAACACGGCCAAGCCCGCAACCTTCATCGCCAAATCGGCGGAGCTGCACGAGTGCTTCGTCTCCGAGGGCTGCGAGATCTACGGCATGGTGAACCATTCCATCATCTCCACCGGCTGCTCCATCGGCAAGGGCGCGGAGGTCACCGACAGCGTCATCATGCCGGACGTCGTGATTGAAAACGGCGCCGTCATCCGCAGCGCCATCATTGCCGAAGGCTGCCACATCAAGGCCGGCGCACGCATCGGTGCGCTGAACGCGGACGGCGAACGGCGCATCAGCGTCGTCGGCAAGGACAAGCAGATCGCAGAGGGCGCCGTCATCGCCGCCGGCGCGATCGTCTAAAGGCCGCGGAAAAGGAGGAATTTGAAATGAGCACAATGGGCATCATTTTTTCCAATATCTACGACAATAACATGGGCGAGCTGACCGCGATGCGCACCTCGGCCTCCATCCCGTTCGGGAGCCGCTACCGCCAGGTGGACTTCGTGCTCTCCAACATGGCAAACTCCGGCATCAAGAGCATTGGCATCATCACAAAGTATAACTATCAGTCGCTGATGGATCACCTCGGCAACTGCGAGGAATGGGACCTCAAGCTCGGCGACGGCGTGCGCTTCCTGCCGCCCTATGCCACGGGCCACACCGGGGCCTACCACGGCAAGCTCGAGGCGCTGCAAACGGCCATGCCGGTGCTCGAGCGCAGCGACGCGGACTATGTCGTCCTCTCGGATACGACGGTGCTCTGCGCGATCAACTTCCGCCTCGTTGTGGAAGAGCATATCCGCTCCGGCTGCGACATCACGGTCATCGCCAAGGCGGGCATCGCCAACGGCGAAAAGATCCAGCACGCCGCGTTCAAGCTCAGCGCAGACGGCGAGATCGAGGATATGGCCGTCGATTACCGCGCGCCGGAGGATTACCTCGTCGGCATGAGCATGTTCGTCATCGCGCGCGAAAAGCTCATCGAGATCATCCGCGAGAGCGTCCCGCGCGGCAAATACCATCTCGAGCGTGACTATCTGCTGCCGCAGTACAACGAGGGCAAGCTGAAGATTCACGTCTATCCGTTCCACAACGTCGTCATGTTCAACGACAGCACCGTAGAATATTATAAAAACAGCATGCGTCTGCTCGACGAAGACGTCCGCCACGGTCTCTACCGCAGCGAAGTCCCGATCTACACAAAGGTGCGCGACGCCGTGCCGACGCTCTACGGCGAAAACGGCCGCACGCCGAACTGCCTGGTGGCCGACGGCTGCCATCTGTTCGGCTGCGCGGAAAACTCGATCATCTTCCGCGAGGTCGAGATCGAAGAGGGCGCCGAGGTGCGCGACTGCGTGGTCATGCAGGGTGCGAAGATCGGCGCGGGCGCGAACATCCAGTATGCCATCCTCGACAAGAATGTCGCCGTCCGGCCCGGGACGCGCCTGCTCGGCACGCCAGAGCACCCGCTCATCATCAACAAAGGGGCGATCGTATGAAAATAGCATTTCTCGCATCCGAGTGCGCGCCGTACCTGAAGACCGGCGGCCTCGGCGACGTGGTACAGGCGCTGCCGGAGGCGCTGAGCAAGCTGCCGAAAGTGGAGGTCAGCGTCTTTCTCCCCTACTACAGCCGCATCAAATATTCCGGCCAGTGGAAAACAGACTTTCTCGGCTACTTCGATGTACAGCTGGCCTGGCGGCGCGAATACGTCGGCATTTTCCGTCTGAAGACGCGCAAGAAGAAACTCCAGGTCTACTTCCTCGACAACGAGCAGTATTTCAACCGCCCCTCGGCCTACGGCTACCCCGACGACGGCGAGCGGTTCGCCTACTTCTCCCGCGCCTGTCTGGAGTCTCTGCGCTATCTCGGCATGCAGCCGGACATCGTCCACTGCCACGACTGGCAGACAGCCCTCGTGCCGATGCTGCTGAACATGCAGTACCGCGGCGACTTCCCCAACACACGGAGCATCCTCACCATCCACAACATCGAATATCAGGGCAAATGCGGCCTCGACTTTAACCGCGACGTGCTCGGCGCGCCGCCGCAGTGCGACGAAATTCTCCGCTTCGACGACTGCCAGAACTTCCTCAAGGCCGGCATCGTCATGGCTGACCGCGTGGGCACCGTCTCGAAGACCTACGCCGAAGAGCTGCGTTACCCCTACTACGCGCACGGCCTGTCCGAGATTCTTGCCTCGCGCGGCGAGGCGTTCTCCGGCATCGTCAACGGCATCAATATGGCGCTGTTCGACCCGGAAGAGAACCCGAATCTGGCCGAGCATTACAGCATAAAGACCATGCGCGAGGGTAAGACCGCTAACAAGCTGGCGCTCCAGCAAAGGCTCGGCCTGCCCGAGGACAAGGACACGGCGCTGCTCGTCATGGTGACGCGCCTCGCCGGGCACAAGGGCATCGACCTGCTCTGCTACATTGCCGAGCGGCTGTTGCAGCGGCGCGTGCAGCTGGCCGTGCTGGGCACGGGCGAGGAAAAGTATGAATGGTTCCTCTCCGGCCTGCAATACCGCTTCCCGCAGCAGGTTGCGGCGCATCTGGTGTTCGACGCCGATCTGGCTGATCTGGCCTACGCGGCGGCGGATCTCTACCTCATGCCCTCCAAGGCAGAGCCGTGCGGCCTCTCCCAGCTCATCGCCATGCGCTACGGCACCGTGCCGGTCGTGAACGCGACGGGCGGCCTGCGCGATACCGTCACGCCCTACGACCCGACAACGGGCGCAGGCCGCGGCTTCACGTTCCAGAGCTATAACGCCGACGACTTCCTCGCCTCCATCGACCGGGCGCTCGCCCTCTACTATGACGCGCCGGAACAGTTTGCCGCCCTCGCCCAGCAGGATATGCTGGTCGATTCGAGCTGGACGCTCCCGGCCAGGGAATATATGCAGCTCTATCAGTCCGTCTGCGGAGGCTGACCGGACGCGGATCAGAGCGGAATAAGAGTAAACAATGCGAATTTTATATAACAGTAAATTATCCCAATTCAAATCCCCCTTCGGGACGCTTCGCCCCGGCGAGACGTGCACGATGCACATCCAGATCCCCTGCTCGTGCCAGACCGTCCATGTCGAGGTGCGCCTACTGCGTGAAGACGGCAAGCCGTATCTGAACGTTCCCATGGCCAAGACCGCCGCAACGGAGCTGTATGAGACGTGGACGGCAGCCTTCGCTGGACGACCCCGACCTCTATTTCTATTTCTTCCAGATCACCACGAAGAACGAATCGTTCCGCCTGCTCAAGCAGGGCGACGACACAAATATGGAGGACGGCGACTGGTGGCAGATCAGCGTCATCGCGGAGGAATTTGCCGTGCCGTCCGCGCTCGAGGGCGCGGTCATGTACCAGATCTTCCCCGACCGCTTTGCAAAATCCGGTCAGGCCGACCTGCACGACAAGCTCCAGCCCTACTGGATTCACAGCAACACGCACGACATCCCCGTCTGGCAGCCGAACGAACGCGGTGAGGTCACAAATAACGACTTTTTCGGCGGCAATTTCGCCGGCATGTGCGAAAAGCTGGATTATCTGCATGATCTCGGCGTCGAGGCGCTCTACCTCAACCCGATCTTCATGGCCTGGTCGACGCACCGGTACGACACGTATGACTATGCCCGCATCGACCCGATGCTCGGCACAGAGGACGATTTCCGGCACTTCTGCAACGAGGCGCACGAGCGCGGCATGAAGGTCATTCTGGACGGCGTGTTCTCCCACGTCGGCGACCGCAGCCCCTATTTCCAGAGTGCGATTTCTGACCCGAATTCGCCCTACCGCAGCTGGTTCCAGTTCCAGCACTATCCCGACCGCTATACCAGCTGGTGGGGCATCACGACGCTCCCTTGCGTGAACAAGTTGGACCCCGCGTTCCTCGACTATATCATCGACGGGCCGTACTCCATCGCCGCGCGCTGGCTGATGGCGGGCGCGGACGGCTGGCGGCTGGACGTGGTAGACGAGCTGCCGGACGAATTCGTGCTCCGGCTGCGCCGCCGCATCCGGCAGGTCAAGCCCAGCGCCATTCTGATCGGCGAGGTCTGGGAGGACGCATCGAACAAGATCGCCTACGACCGCCGCCGGCGCTATTTTGTCGACAACGAGCTGGACGGCGTGATGAATTATCCGCTGCAAAAAGCCATCCTCCGCTATGTCCGCCGCGAGAATGACGGTGCGGAGTTTGGCCAGCAGGTGATGACACTCGCGGAAAACTACCCGCCCCACGTCCTGAACGCCTGTATGAACCTGCTCTCCACGCACGACACACCCCGTGCGATCAACGCCCTGCTCGATCCGCACGACGGCAGCCGCGACGATCTCGCCCGGCGCCATTTCTCGCCGGATCAGATCATCTGGGGCAAGGAGCTTCTGCGCACAGCGGCGTTTCTGCAATTCACGCTCCCCGGCGCGCCCTGCATCTACTATGGCGACGAGGCCGGGATGACCGGCTATCGCGACCCTTTCAACCGCGGCTTCTATCCGTGGGGTGAGGAGGACACGAATCTGCAAGCCTTCTACCGTGCGCTGGCGCGGCTCAAGCGTGAAAATCCCGCGCTGAAAACCGGCCGCGTCGAGTTCATCACGGCGTCGAATGGCCGCGTGCAGTTTCTGCGCCAGAGCGCGGGGCAGACCGCCATGGTCTTCTGCAACGCCTCGCGGGAGCCTTGGCGCGTCCAGTACGCGGGCAAGCTGCTCTTCGGCGGCAAGCTGCAAGCCTATACGCCCGAGGCCGTCACGCTCGGTGAAAACGGTTTCTGCGTGATGGTATGAGCGCGAAGGAGTACGTATGACCGAGTGGGAAAAGCTGCAAACCGGGCAGCTCTACAACGATTTCGACCGCGGCCTGTTCAAGCGCCGCATCGCGGCCAAGCGCCTGTTCCGCGCATACAACCGGACGGATGACGATGAGCAGATGGAACGCCGCGCGCTGATGGAGCAGCTGTTTGGCTCCGTGGGCAAGAATGTCTGGATCGAGCCGGATTTCCGCTGTGAGTTCGGCAAAAACATCACAATTGAGGACAACGTCTACATCAACTTCGGCTGCGTCATTCTCGACTGCGCCGCTGTGACCATCGGCGCAGACAGCCTCCTTGGGCCGAACATCGGACTCTATGCCGTCAACCATGCCACCGACGCTGAGGCCCGCATCCACGGTGCCTGCTGGAGCAGCCCGATCCATATTGGCAGGCGCGTCTGGCTCGGCGGAGATGTGAAGGTGCTCGCGGGCGTCACAATCGGCGACGACACCATCATCGGCGCTGGCAGCGTGGTCACGAAGGATATCCCCTCCGGCGTGATCGCCGCAGGCAACCCGTGCCGCGTCCTGCGTGTGATCGGTGCCGGCGAGCGCACCGAGCGCGAACGCCATGAACTGGAATACCGCAAATAAACAGCAGCAGCCCCAAAATCACGCCCGCCGCCAGCGGATAGAACGACCAG
>USDP01000060.1 GCA_900553545.1 uncultured Eubacteriales bacterium
TGTATTGGGTGGGTATGAGCCGCATCATCCGCGGCCAGATCCTCACCCTCAAGAAACAGGAATACGTGACCGCGGCCCGTGCCCTGGGCGCCTCCAGCGGCCGGATCATCAAGCGGCACCTGCTGCCCAACTGCATCGGCCAGATCGTGGCCACCACCTGCCTGCAGATCCCGTCCGCCATCTTCACAGAGTCCTTCATGTCCTTCCTGGGCGTGGGCGTGCTGGCTCCCCTGACCAGCCGCTGGGCGGCATCAGCACCTACCCCTACCGTTTGATCATTCCCGCTATCATCATCAGCATTATGATCCTGTCCTTCAACCTGTTTGGCGACGGCCTGCGGGACGCCCTGGATCCCCGTCTGAAGAAATAAGAGAGGAGGAGACAATCAATGGAACAGAACGAAAAGTCCGGCAAGCTGCTGGAAGTCAAGGATCTGCGGGTCTCCTTCTTTACCCCCGCAGGTGAGGTCAAGGCCGTCAGCGGCATCAGCTATGACCTGGATTACGACGAGGTCATGGGCATTGTGGGAGAGTCCGGCTCCGGCAAGTCGACCGCCGCGCGCTGCATCATGAACCTCTACCGGCCGGACGCGGGGCATATTTTCTTCCACGGCATCGACGTGACCGACCGCGCGCAGTTCCGCGCGCACCGCGCCTATCTGCAGACCGCGCGGCAGATGATCTTCCAGGACTCGACGTCCAGCCTCGATCCCCGGCGCTCCGTCTGCGAGGCCATCACTGAGCCGCTGCGCATCGCCCGCCGCGCCACGCCGCGCGCAAATTACCGCGAAGAGGCCGCGTTCCAGATGAAATACGTCGGCCTCGACCCGGTCTATCTCGACCAGTATCCGGCGGAGCTGTCCGGCGGGCAGCGGCAGCGCGTGGCCATCGCCCGCGCGCTCTCGATGGAGCCGGAGCTGCTCGTGGCCGACGAACCGGTCTCGTCGCTCGACGTGTCCATTCAGGCGCAGATCATCAACCTCTTCCGGCACTTACAGGAAGAGCACGGCTTCACATTCCTGTTCATCGCGCACGACCTTGCCATGGTGCGCTACCTCTGCGACCGCGTGGGCGTGATGTACCGGGGCAAGCTCGTCGAGTGCGCCCCGGCGGAAGAATTATTCCGGCACCCGCTGCACGGCTACACCCGTGCGCTGCTCTCCGCCATTCCCCTGCCCGACCCGATCCGCGAGCGGGCGCGGAAGCTCGTCCCGTTCGACGAAGCAGACTTCCATCCGGACGTGCGGCTCGTCGAGGCCGCGCCGGGCCATTTCGTCCTGGAAGGAGGTGCGGCGGAATGAAGCATTCCCAATTCTGGCGCGGGCTGCTCCGCACCGTGCTGACGCTTGCCCTCAGCCTGTTCCTGCTCTCGTTGCTTGTCTTTGTGATCGCGCACTATGCACCGGGCGACCCGCTGCGCGCCTACTTCGGCGACCGCGTGGAAAAAATGAGCGTCGATGAGCGTGCCTGGGCCGAGGCGAAGCTCGGCCTCGACCGGCCCGTTTTGACGCAGTACGGCATCTGGCTGCAAAACGCGCTGCACGGCGATTTCGGCATCTCCTACAAATACAAGATGGACGTGCTGGAGGTCATCCGCACGCGCCTGCCCTACACGTTCCGCCTCGGCGGCGTGGGCTTTGTGCTGCTGTTCGTGCTGTCGCTCGGGGTCGGTGTGCTCTGCGCGCGGCATGAGGATTCGCTGCTCGACCGCATTCTCTGCCGCGTGGGCACGGTCATGAGCTGCGTGCCGGAATTCTGGCTGTCGCTCGTGCTGATTTTGCTCTTTGCGGTGGAGCTGCGCTGGCTGCCAAGCTCCGGGGCCTACAGCGTCGGCGGCGACGGCGGCTTTGCCGACCGGGCCGTGCATCTCATCCTGCCGGTGACGGTCGTGGTGCTGGGCCATCTCTGGTACTACGCCTATCTGGTGCGCAGCCGATTGATCGAAGAGCTGCACGCGGACTATATCCTGCTGGCCAAGGGAAAGGGACTGCCGAAGCGAACGGTGCTCCTGCGGCACGCGCTGCGCAACGTTCTGCCCTCGTATCTTTCGATCATGGCGATCTCCGTGCCGCACATCCTCGGCGGGACGTACATCGTCGAGACGGTCTTTTCCTATCCGGGCCTCGGCACGCTCAGCTATGAGAGCGCCCGGTATCAGGACTATAACCTGCTGATGGTGCTCTGCATGATGACCGGCGCGGCCGTCATCGTGTGCAATCTGCTCGCGCAGGCGATCAGCGCGCGCATTGACCCGCGCCTCGCCGGAGAGGAGGCAGCACATGGATGATTTTACCCTCGTCGGTGCGCGGCCTTCCGCGCCGCAGCCGGCCAAAAAACAGCCATGGTATCGCGGTCTGCCGCTCGGCGCAATGCTCGTGCTGGCGGTCATCATCCTCGGCTGTCTGTCGTGCGGACTGTTTCTCCCGCGCGACCCGACCTATATGGATCTTGCCAACTGCAATGTGGCCCCGTGCCGGGAATTCCTCTTCGGCACGGACGCGATGGGCCGCGACATCTTCTCGATGATCTGGTACGGCGGCCGTGTGTCGCTGACGATCGGCTTTCTGGGCGCGGCCATCTCGACGGTCATTGCCGCCCTGCTCGGCACGCTGAGCGGCTGCGCCGGGCCGCGGCTCGACGCGCTTCTGATGCGCGGGATGGAGATCTTCCTCAGCGTGCCGCATCTGCTGCTGATCGTACTCTTACAAGCCATTCTCGGCACGGCCTCGGTCTGGACGCTGTCGCTCGTCATCGGCGTCACCGGCTGGGCCGGAATCGCCAAGGTCGTCCGCACCGAGGTGCGCCGCCTGCGCACGAGCGAATATGTGCTGGCCGCGCGGTGCATGGGCGGCGGATTTTTCCACGTCCTGTGGGAGCATCTCGCGCCGAATTTCCTCTCCGCGATCCTCTTCATGGTGGTCATGAACGTGCAGAGCGCGATCCTGGCCGAGTCGACGCTGAGCTTTCTCGGCCTCGGCCTGCCGCTGGAGGTCATCTCGTGGGGCAGCATGCTCTCGCTGGCGCAGCAGGCGCTGCTGACAAAGAGCTGGTGGGCCGTGGTGATCCCCGGCATATTCCTGGTGGCCACGCTCCTGTCCGTGACGCTGCTCGGCAATGCGCTGCGGTACAGAAACAGCCGCAATCGTGGAAAGATATGACATAGCAATTTACGGATTTCCATGGTATACTGAGAAAAACGGACGATTTGGAGGACAATGATGAACATTCTGGTCATGGACGCACAGGGCGGCGGCATTGGAAAGCAGGTCGTCACGGCGGTGCGCACGCGCTTTCCGGACGTAACGATCACAGCAGTCGGCACGAATGCCGCGGCGACGACCGCGATGCTCCGCGCCGGGGCAGACGAAGGCGCGACGGGCGAAAACGCCGCCGTGGTCTGCTGCCGGAGGGCCGACGTGATCATCGGGCCGGTCGGCATTGTGATTGCGGACGCGCTGCTCGGCGAGGTGACGCCGCGGATGGCCGTCGCCGTCGGGCAGAGCGCGGCCAAGCGCATCCTCATCCCCGTCAACCACTGCGCGAACTTCATCGCGGGCGTGGCCGATATGAGCGTGGGGCGGCTCGTCGATTCGGTGGTCGCGGAGCTTGAAAAAACCATCCGCAGCGCTTGACGCGCTGTCCGGCGATATGCTAAAATAAGGCCATTGTGAGCGCACGAAGCGCCACCCATGGGCCGAAGCCCTGATTTGTACAGGATCCAATCCACTTTGTATACTTTGAAGGTATACGGCTTCCGAAGGAGTCGTATACCTTTTCATGTTTTTCAGGAGATTCCTATGGAACTACAGGACTTTTTTCACGAACACCCCAAGGCGGCGCTCGGCTTTTCGGGCGGCGTGGATTCGTCATATCTGCTCTGGGCCGCGCGGCAGTGCGGCGCGGACGTGCGCCCCTACTACATCAAGACGTCCTTTCAGCCGGAATTTGAATTTGAGGACGCGAAGCACCTCTGCCGCGAGATCGGCGCGGAGTTGACCGTGCTGGAGCTGGATGCGCTTTCTGACCCCGCAGTTGCGGCGAATCCGGCGGACCGCTGCTACCACTGCAAACGGAATCTCTTCGGCACGCTCGCCGCGCGGGCGCTGGCCGACGGCTACACGCTCCTGCTCGACGGGACGAACGCCTCGGACGACGCGGGCGACCGGCCGGGGATGCGCGCGCTGCGGGAGCTTTCGGTGCGCTCACCGCTGCGTGAGTGCGGGCTGACGAAGGCGCGCATCCGCGCACTTTCGCGCGAAGCTGGCCTGTTCACGTGGGACAAGCCGGCCTATGCCTGTCTCGCCACGCGCGTACCCACCGGCGAGACCATCACGGCGGAAAAGCTGCAAAAAACGGAGCGCGCTGAGGCGCTGCTTTTCTCGCTCGGCTTCCGCGACTTCCGCGTGCGCTATTTTGCGGGCGCGGCGCGCATCCAGCTGCCGGAGGCGCAGCTGCCGCTGGCGCTGGAGCGGCGGACAGAGCTTTTGTCAGAACTGAAAAAAATCTATCCGGCGGTGCTGCTGGATCTGGAGGTGCGGGGATGAACGAGGAATTGCGGGCCACGCTGGAGGCCGTGCGTTCCGGCGCACTTTCGGTGGACGAGGCGGCACTGCGGCTGAAAAAGGCCCCGTTTGAAGACCTCGGCTATGCGAAGGTCGATCTGCACCGCGCCGTCCGTCAGGGGGCGGCGGAGGTCATCTACGGCGCGGGGAAAACACCCGCGCAGATCGCGGGCATTGCTGCGCGGATGCGGAAGCGCGGCGTCGAGCCGATCCTCATCACGCGCCTGTCACCCGAGGCGGCGGCGGAAGTCGAACAGACCGTCCCGCTCGATTACCGCGCGGAGGCGAAGCTCGGCATTGTGGGCAAGATTCCGGAGCCGGTTGGCCCCGGCGCGGTCGTCATCGCGACGGGCGGCACGTCGGACATCCCGGTCGCGGAGGAGGCGGCAGTCACCGCCGAGGTCCACGGCAGCCGCGTCGTGCGGCTCTACGACGTGGGCGTTTCGGGACTGCACCGGCTGCTGGCCCACGCGGACGAGCTGATGGCCGCGCGGGCGGTCGTCACCGTGGCGGGGATGGAGGGCGCGCTGGCCAGCGTGGTCGGCGGACTGGTCGACTGCCCGGTCATCGCCGTGCCGACGAGCGTTGGCTACGGCGCGAGCTTCGGCGGCGTGGCCGCGCTGCTCGCGATGCTCAATTCCTGCGCAAGCGGCGTCAGCGTCGTGAACATCGACAACGGCTTCGGCGCGGGCTATCTCGCCAACATGATCGACCGGATGGGAGGACAGCGATGAACATTTTATATCTGGACTGCGCGATGGGCGCAGCGGGCGATATGCTGATGGCGGCGCTTTTGGAGCTGCTGCCGGACAAAGACACATTCTTGCGCGACATGAATGCGCTGGGCCTGCCGGGCATTGAAGTGACGGCGGAGCCGTCGGTCAAGTGCGGCGTGACGGGGACGCACGTCCATGTTTTTGTCCATGGCGAGGAAGAAGGCCACGAACACCATGACCACGAGCATGAACATGGGCACGAACATCACCACACCGGTCTGCATGAGATCGAGCGCCGGATCGGGCAGCTGCCCGTGCCGGAGGCCGTGCGCGAAGATGCGTGGGCCGTCTACCGCTCGATCGCGGACGCGGAGAGCCGCGTCCACGGCGCACCGGTCGACCAGATCCACTTCCACGAGGTCGGCACGCTCGACGCGCTGGCCGACGTAGTGGGCGTCTGCTGGCTGATGCACCGCCTTGCGCCGGACGCAGTTTATGCCTCGCCGGTGCATGTCGGATCTGGACAGGTGAAATGCGCGCACGGGATTCTGCCCGTGCCCGCCCCGGCGACGGCGCTGCTCCTCGAGGGAATCCCCTGCTACGGCGGCGCGGTGCGCGGCGAACTCTGCACGCCGACGGGCGCGGCGCTGCTGCGCCGTTTCGTGACGAAGTTCGGCCCGATGCCGCCGCTCTGCATCGGGAAGATCGGCTATGGCATGGGTACGAAAGACTTTGAGGCGGCCAACTGTGTCCGCGCGATGCTGGGCCGCAGCGATGCGCAGCCGAAGCAGATTGTGGAGCTTTGCTGCAATCTCGACGACATGACTCCGGAGGAACTGGGCTTTGCGATGGAGCGGCTGTTTGACGCGGGCGCGCTCGACGTTTTTACGACGCCCATCGGCATGAAGAAAAACCGCCCCGCCGTGCTCCTCACCTGCATGTGCCGCGAGGAGACGCGCGAAGCGATCTTAGAAACGCTCTTCCGCCACACGACGACGCTCGGTGTCCGCGCCAGCCGCTGCGATCGCTACACACTCACGCGCACGGCACGCACCGTGGACACGGCGCACGGCCCCGTGCGTGTGAAGTCCGCCGAGGGCTTCGGCGTAAAGCGGGAGAAGGCAGAATTTGACGATCTCGCCCGCATCGCGCGCGAGACGGGCCGTTCGCTGCGCGAGGTACGCGCAGAGCTTTGATCACAGGAGGGAAACCGATGTACCGGGTACTTTTGGTGGAGGACGACCGCGGGATCGCCGAGGCGCTGTGTGCGCAGCTCGGCGACTGGGGCTTTGCCGTGCGGGCCGTGGAGAATTTCCGCGATGTGACCGGAGAATTCCGCGCATTTGATCCACAGCTCGTGCTGCTCGATCTGATGCTGCCGTTCCAGAGCGGCTATCACTGGTGTGCGGAGCTGCGGAAAATTTCCAACGTGCCGGTCATGTTCCTCTCCTCGGCGGCGGACAACCTCAACATTGTGACGGCGATGAACATGGGCGCGGACGATTTCATCGCGAAGCCGTTCGACTGCGCCGTGCTCGTCGCGAAGATGCAGGCGCTGCTCCGCCGGAGCTATGACTTTGTCCAACCCGCGCCCGCGCTGACCTGCCGCGGCGCGCAGCTCTGCACCGACGACCAGACACTGCAATTCGGCGCGGAGAAGATCGCGCTCTCGAAAAACGAATACCGCATCCTGCTCTGCCTGATGGAGCAGAAGGGCAAGGTGGTCAGCCGCGAGCGGCTGATGGAGCGGCTGTGGGAGAGCGAAGCCTTCGTCGACGAAAACACCCTGACCGTCAACGTCAACCGGCTGCGCAAAAAGCTGGCCGCGGCGGGCCTCGCGGACTTTATCACGACGAAATTCGGCGTGGGCTATCTGGTGGAGGACGTATGAAGCTGTTTTTTGCCTATCTGCGTCAGCGGTGGAAGGTACTGCTGGGCGCGGTGCTGTTTTACGCGCTGTTTGCCGTCTCGTTCGCGCTCTACGGGCTGCCGCTGGCGGCGGTCTGGTATCCGGCGGCGTTGACGGCGGTGCTGGGCCTGATCTTCTTTCTGTGCGACTTTGGCCGCATCCGGCGGACGCATGCGGAGCTCTCGGCGCTCTCCAATGTCTCAGCCGAACAGATCGGCCCGCTGCCGGAGACATCACGGATTCTGGACGGCGATTATCAGGCGATCATCCGCAGCTTGCAAGTGCAGGCGCGGCAGCTGGCCTCGTCCGCCGCGGCGCGCGAGCGCGAGGCGAGCGATTATTACACCGTCTGGGCGCACCAGATCAAGACGCCCATCGCCGCGATGGAGCTGACGCTCCGGCAGGAGGATTCGCCGCAGGCGCGGCGGCTGCTGGGCGAGCTTTCGCGCATCGAACAGTATGTCGAGATGGCGCTGACGTATCTCCGGCTTGAGAGCGCGGAGAGTGATTACGTCTTCCGTGGCTGCGCGCTCGATCCCATCATCCGGCAAAGTGTCAAGCGGTTTTCCGCCGAGTTCATCGGGCGCAAGATCCGGCTCGACTATGAACCGGCAGACTATACGCTGGTCACAGACGAGAAATGGCTCGGCTTCGTGCTGGAACAGCTGCTCTCCAACGCGCTGAAATACACCCGCGCGGGCGGCGTCCGCATCTTTCTGGAACATGAGACGCTCTGCATCGCGGACACTGGCATCGGCATCGCGCCGGAGGATCTGCCGCGCATCTTTGAAAAGGGCTACACCGGACTCAATGGCCGCACCGACCGCAAGGCCACCGGTCTCGGCCTCTATCTCTGCCGCCGCGTGTGCGAGAATCTCGGCATCGGCCTGCGAGCCGAATCCACCCCCGGCACGGGGACAACGGTGTTTTTAGACCTGTCGCAACGGCAGAGAAGGTTTGAATAAGTTCCGCAGCGATCAAAGGCCCCCTCTATGAAGAGGGGGGCTTTGCGGGCGGACAATGCCCGCCCCCCCATTGTATCGATATACGCAAAAAATCCCGGCCTCTTCATCAGAGGCCGGGATTGTTTTTAGTTTCCTTCGATGGCGTCGACCGCGGAGATGACCGTCCCGCGGAAGGCCCGCTTTTCCAGTTCCGCCACGCCGCGGATCGTCGTGCCGCCGGGCGAGCAGACTGCGCGGATCAGCTCCGCCGGGGTCTTTTCGCCCTGCATGAGCATCTTCGCCGCGCCGATCATGGTCTGGCAGAACATCTGGAGCGCGTCCTGCTCGTCGATGCCGTGCTTTTTCGCGCTCTGCACCATCGCGTCCGCATAGGCGTAGATATAGGCCGGTGCGGAGCCTGCATACGGGATCGCCTCATTTATCATGTCTTCCTTATCAAATACCGTCGTCA
>USDP01000061.1 GCA_900553545.1 uncultured Eubacteriales bacterium
ATGACGGACGATGTTCCACAACGTGATGCATCCAC
Source organism: uncultured Eubacteriales bacterium (assembly GCA_900553545.1). Lineage (GTDB taxonomy): Bacteria > Bacillota > Clostridia > Oscillospirales > Oscillospiraceae > CAG-170. The sequence continues at coordinate 36 of USDP01000061.1, forward strand.
CATGCCGCCGCACATCGACAGCAAACGCCGCAAAAAGCTCCGGCAAAAGAAAACCGCCCTCGGTCATGCCGAGGACGATCACGAAGAATGGTCAATGGAACAAAAAATGTGAAAGGGGAATTTGATGGCAAGTATCAAACAGGTAGCGGAACGAAAATATAAAATCACCATCAGCAACGGCTACCGCACGGACGGCCGGAAAGTCTGCAAAGCAAAGACGATTCAGGTGCCGGAAACAGTCCCAAAGCGCGGCATCGAGCAATACGTCTACCACGAAGCGGAGCGCCTGGAACGCCTGTTCAAGCAGGGGTACAGCGAGGACGGCGAGATGACCTTTGAGACCTACGCCCGCGGCTGGCTGGATCGGCAGACAAAATACGCGCCCGGAACGCTGGCTTTCTACCGCCGTTCGCTCGAAACGGTATTCCCGGAGATCGGCGCGATCAAGCTGAACAAACTGCGTCCCATAGCACTGGAAAACCTGTTGGCGAAGCTCCGCAAGCGGACCTACCGCGGCAAGCCGATCAAGGAAAAGACGGTGCAGAAATACCTGACCGTCGTGTCCGCCGTCCTGAGCGACGCAAAACGCAACGAGATCATTGAGAAAAATCCGGCCCGCATGATCGACCTGCCGGATGCAGAACGCAAGGCACAGGAGATCCCGACGATGGAGGAAATGCAGAAATTCCTGTCTGCCCTCTGTTATGAAGAACCGGTCTTCCAGCTTTTCTACTTCCTCGCCATCAACACGGGGATGCGGCGCGGCGAGCTGTGCGCCCTGCGCTGGTCGGACGTGATCGTGACCGGCAGCTACGAGGGCTATATCATCGTCCAGCATTCGCGCAGTACGGTTTCGGGCGCGGGTGTGCAGGAGGGGAAGACCAAGAACGGAAAAAGCCGAACGGTTTCCGTGAACGAGGATCTGTTCAGTCTGCTGCGCGGGTTCTGCTACCGCAAAATGAGACTCCGCGATGAAAGTGGCATCCCGTTTCCAGAGTACATTTTCACAAAAGACGATGGCACGCCCATTCATCCAGATACGTTCAGCAAGCACCTCAAAGCGTTATTCGCGGAACTGGGATTTCCGAAAAGCTACCATCTGCACACCCTCCGACACTTTTTCGTCTCGACGCTCCTGCACGAGGGCGTGGACAAGAACACGGTCGCAGACCTCGCCGGTCACGGCGATACGTCGTTTTTGGAGCGTACCTACTGCCACCCGCAGATGCAGCGCAAGCAGGAAGCCACCAAGCGCATGGCAGAATGCCTGATTCCGACACAGAGCGCAGCGCAGATGGTTTCGTGAAGAAAACGTTTATTGAAGCTGGGCGTTGTGTGTGCTATCATGAATTTAATAAATCGGAATTTGTTGAGGTGTTTTATGAAACTAATTCTTTTAATTGGCGATGCTGCTGTTGGGAAAATGACAGTTGGCCAGGAACTGATGAAAATAACGGATTTAAGGCTCTTTCACAATCACATGACCATCGAACCAGTGATAGAGATTTTCGGTAGATACGACGGAAAGACTATTTCAGAAATACGTGACACGATTTTCAAGAACTATGCGGCTTCCGATAATTATGGGATGATTTTTACAATAATGATGGATTTTGATCTGCCGTCAGAATGGGAATATCTGGAACATGTCAAAGGTATATTTGAACCATACGGGACCGATTTTTATTATGTTGAACTGATTGCTCCACAAGAGATAAGACTGAAAAGGAATATTTCTGAGAACAGACTAAAAAACAAAGCTTCCAAAAGAGATATCGAGACTTCCAATCAGCGTTTGATCAATGATGACAAAAACCATAGGTGTGTTAGTTATGAAGGCGAGATTCCTTTTGATAACTACCTAAGGATCGATAATTCTGATATGGAACCTGACAAAGCCGCAAGATTGATCCAGGAAACCTTCAATCTATAAATTCCAGATTATCGGAGCAGCAGCCTATGAACATTCGAGAAATCCATAAAAATAAGAAGCAATTCCTTCCGCTTTTGCTGTTGGCGGACGAGCAGGAGGACATGATCGACCGCTATCTGGAGCGGGGGGCCATGTATGTGCTGGAGGACGGCGGCGTGAAAGCAGAATGCGTCATCACCGATGAGGGCGGCGGGATTCTTGAGCTCAAGAACCTTGCTGTGGAGCCGGAAGCGCAGAGAAAGGGCTACGGTAAGGCACTGATTGACTTCCTTGTGCGCAAATATGCGGGTCACTATGCTCTCTTGCAGGTGGGCACCGGCGATAGCCCGCTGACCGTGCCGTTTTACGAAAAATGCGGATTTACCCGCTCCCACCGCATCCCAAACTTCTTCACCGATCGCTATGACCATCCTATCTACGAGGCCGGGGTGCAGCTGGTGGATATGGTGTACCTGCAAAGAAACTTATGATTCTGATCGTCAATTCTGCCCATCCCGAATTGTCTCTTTCGTAGAATCTTCAAATACCACTCGCTATTTCCGCGTTTTCTGGTATTGTTCCTGTTACGAAATCTCAGCCGTGCTGAGCGAAACAGGAGGAATCACAAATGGCAAGTATCAGAAAACGCGGAAACAGTTATTTGCTCGTCGTCTCAATGGGCTATACACCCGACGGGCGGCGGCGCAACCCGCAGCAGAAAACGGTCAAGCCGCCCACGGGCCTTACGCCAAAGCAGACGGAAAAGTGGTTGCAGGAGCAGGTGATGATCTTCGAGATGAGCTGCAAGAAGCTAAATCCGGACATTGACCGGTCGATCACGCTGGAGAAGTACACCGAGATCTGGCTGCAAACCATTGCTCCGGACAAACTTGCAAAGTCCACGCTCGTGCGCGAGAAGCAGGATATTGAACGCTTCAAGCCATACCTCGGCAGCTACAAGCTGGTTGATCTGCGGCCGGAACACTTCCGCAGTCTGTACAACAAAGCTGCGGAAGCAGAAAAATAAAGCGACAGGAAAGCCGCTCTCCGAAGCGACGGTCGAGGGTGTCCACAGCTGCCTGTGCGGCATCCTCTCCGACGCGATGGAGGGCGGCTATCTTGATCATAACCCGGCTTGGCGCACTTACAAGTACGCAGGACAGAAGAAAGAGAAAAAGATTGCGGACGATGAAACGGTGAAAAAGCTGATTCAGGCGTTGGAAACCGTGAGCATCCTGTACGAAACCTACTTCAAGCTCATCATCGCAACTGGAATGCGGCGCGGTGAGTGCTGTGCGCTCAAGTGGGAGGACGTCAACTACGCCGAACGCAGCATCCACGTCTGTCGCAACGCAGTCAAAACGACTGGTGACGAGATTATCGTCAAAGCGCCGAAGACGAAAGCCGGAAACCGGTATGTGTACTTCTCCGCCGAGATGGAAAGCCTGCTCCGCGAATACGAAGCCTTCTGCGCTGCCGAAACCGAGCGCTACGACCGGCGCAAGCAGACCAAGGATGACTATGTGTTCCGCAGAAAAGGCATGAAGCTTCCGATGACACCGTCGACCTTCACATGGCGCTTCAAGAAAATTCTCAAGGCAAATGACCTGCCGACGGACTTGAACGTCCACAGACTGCGCCACACGGCGGCAAGCCTGTTCATCGCCAGCGGCACGGACGTCGGCACGGTCGCGGGGCTTCTCGGACACAGTCAACCATCGACTACACTGGACATCTACACCCACGCGTTCGATAAGAACAAGAAAGCCGCCAGCCAGATCATGCAGAGCAGTTTGGAAATCTGAATCTGACTGTTAAAAAGATATGTCCTGTTGAGCTATGACGTGAGAATAATTTTATATAAAAAGTCCTTGAAATCATACGATTTCAAGGACTTTTTGGTACGCCCGACACGATTCGAACGTGCGACCTACAGAGTCGGAGTCTGTCACTCTATCCAACTGAGCTACGAGCGCATCTATGAGATAAACGGCAGAGTGCCGGTCATCGCTTTTTGAAAATGGTAGTCAAACAGTAGTCAAGGAACAAGCGAAAAATCGCTCTCACGCCCGAAAAGTCCAGTCGTATCAACGGCTTTGGGATTCTCTCAGCCGAATGGGGCAGAAACGTCGGAGTCTGTCACTCTATCCAGCTGAGCTACGGGCGCATATCTTTTCAACGTGGACACTATTATAGCAAACTCTCGGCGGAAAGTAAAGCGAAAAAGCAGACTTCCGCGGAAAAACATTTTCTTTTCCGAAAAAGCCGCCCTGCTGAGACAGAGCGGCGAATTTCTAAGAACAGGCTCAGGCGGCTCGGCCGGCGGGCTGCCGCGTCTGCGGCGGCGTTGCTCCCGGCGGCGCTGAGGTTGACCGGAGCCGGGTCATCTAAAATCTGCACGAGCACGGAGATGACCTGTTCGGTGGTGATTGGGTCGTTGGGCCGGAAGCAGCCGCTTTCGGCCGACATCAGGCCGGAGGCCAGCATCGCCGCGACGCTGCTTCTTGCGGCGGATGGGATCTCTGCAGCGTCGGTCAGGGCAAAGAGCACGGACTGGCGCACAGCGGGGACTTCGCCGGCGAGGGCGAGCAGCCGCGTCAGCGCGATGGCCGCATCGGCGCGGGTGACGGACGCCCAGGGCGCAAATTCGCCAGTCTCATCGGTGTTCATTACGCCGAGCGCGCAGGCCGCGCCATAGGGATTGGTCTGGTCGACCTTGAAGCCGTTCAACTCCGCGGCATTGACGCAGAGGCGAGCGAGGACACCGCGCGTGATCGTGCGGCGATAGCCGCCGACGAGGCCGCTGGTCACGCCGAGTGCATCGGCGCGCTGCACGGCGGACTTGGCCCAGGGCGAGACGGTGTCCGCCTCGGGAACGGTCATCTTTGCCTTGCCGGAGGCACAGCGGAGGCTGTAGAAGACGTAGCAGTCGTCGCTGTAGGGGATGGTGCGCTCGTAGGCCGCGCCGCCGTTCCAGCTCCAGTTCTGCTCCATCAGCGTGACCGTGCCGGCCTTGGCGTTTGCATATTTGACGAGCGCGTAGTGCGGATAGCCCTTGCCGCGCTTGGCCGGGGCCGCATAGGCCACGTCGCCCGCGACGGGGGAGGTGGTGGTCTCGAACCAGTATGTATCCGCGTCGTCCCCGGTGACAATCGGGCCGTCGCCGACGAGGACGTCGACGCCGTAGAGCGCCTGATAGAAGCGGGTGACCAGCTCGGAGCAGTAGATCGTCGTGCCGTTCTGATAGCTTGCCGACACGCCGTAGATCGAATCGATGGCGCAAAGGCCGCTGTCGATCGGGCGGAAGCGGAGGATCAGCGTTGTCTCACCGGCAAACACGTTCCCGGCCAGCAGCGCCAGACACAGTACTACGAGGAAAATTCTGCTCCAAATACGTCTCATACCCACGGTCCCTTCTCAAAACGATGGTATGATTGTAACAGATTGTAACTAATTTGTCAACAATTTTGCAACGACCTGTAACCAATTCGCTCGACAATAGGACGCCGGATGTGCTATACTATAAAAAAAGAATCGTTCAAATTGGAGGACACGAGCCTTGCAGGACTATTTTTCGCTTTCGATGACGACGCGCGACGTGAATCAGATCAGCGCGCTGGGGCTGGCGCACTGTGGCGACGCGGTGTTTGAGCTGCTGGTGCGCAGCTGGCTGTGCCTGACCGGGCGGGCCAGAGTGGAAAATCTGCACCGGGCGACGGTCAGCTATGTCTGCGCCCCAGCCCAGGCGGCGCGCGTGGACCGGATGCTGCCGCTGCTGAGCGAGGCGGAGCTGGCCTATTACCGGCGGGGGCGCAACGCGCACGTCCGCCAGATCCCGAAAAACGCGACGCACGAGCAGTATGCCAAGGCCACGGGCCTCGAGTGCCTGTTTGGCGCGCTCTATCTGACCGGGCAGACGGCCCGGATCAACGAACTGTTTGAGCAGACCATGGAGGAACCCCATGCCCTTTGACGCTTTATTTCTGACCGCTCTCTCCGAAGAGCTTCGCCCGCGCGCGCTCGGCTGCCGCGTAGACAAGGTGCAGCAGCCTGCGCGGGATACCGTCATTCTGGCGCTGCGCGGGCCGGGCGGCGGAGGCCGCCTGCTGCTGACGGCGGCGCCGAATCAGCCGCGCATCCAGTTTACCGACGTCCCGCAGGAAAATCCAGCGCAGCCGCCGATGTTCTGTATGCTGCTGCGTAAGCACCTCGTCGGCGGGAAGCTCGCCGCGATCACGCAGCCGCGAATGGAGCGACTCGTCGACCTCGCGTTCGACTGCACCGACGAAATGGGCAGCCCCACGCAGAAGCACCTGATCCTCGAGATCATGGGCCGCAATTCGAACCTCATCCTGACGGACGGCGAGGGGCGCATCCTCGACTGCCTGCGGCGCGTGGACTTTGAAATGTCCGCCGAACGGCAGGTCCTGCCGGGACTCTATTACCATCGGCCGCCGCGGCAGGATAAGCAGGAGATCTTCGGCCAGACGCCGGAGTCTGTTTTCGCGCTGCTGCAAGGCTGGCACGAGGGCCAGCCGTTCGACAAATGGCTGCTGGACACGTTCGGCGGCATCTCGCCGCTGGTGTGCAGAGAGGTGACGGTGCAGATTTTCGGTGCGCTCGACGCCCCGTACCGGCCCGCTGACGGCCCGCTGGCGGGCGCGCTGGCCGATGCGCTCGATGCGCTGGAGCGCCGCGCGAAAATCCCGCAGCTGCTGCTGCGCGAGGGGAAGCCGTGGGACTTCACGTGCATCCCGGTCACGCAGTACGGCGAGACCGTCGGGTGCGAGACGGAGGAAACATTTTCCTGCCTGCTCGACCGCTTTTACGGAACGCGCGACCAGCAGGAGCGCATCGCGCAGAAAACGCAGGCGCTGCGCAAAAATCTGACGAACCTCCGCAACCGAACGGCGCGGAAGCTCGAAAATCAGCGGATGGAGCTGACCAAGACGCACGACCGCGAACAGCTCCGCCGCCTCGGCGATATCATCACGGCCAATCTCCACGCCATCTCCCGCGGCCAGCCGCGGCTGACCGCTGTGGATTTCTACGACCCGGAGATGCGGGAGATCACGATCACGCTTGACCCGGCCATCTCGCCGCAGCAGAATGCCGCGAAATACTATAAAAACTATCAGAAGGCAAAGACCGCCGAAAAAGTCCTGACCGAGCAGATCGCAAAGGGCGAGACGGAGCTTTCGTATCTGGAGAGCGTGCTCGGCGAGCTGGTCCGCGCGGAATCGGAAAGAGATATTCTGGAAATTCGGCAGGAGCTGGCCGAGGGCGGATACATCCGGGACACGCAGGGGAAGAAGCGGATGAGGCTCCCGCCCAGCCGCCCGATGCGCTTCCGCTCGACCGAGGGGTTCGTCATCTGGGTGGGCCGGAACAACCGGCAGAACGACCAGCTGACGCTGAAGCAGGCGGCGAAGGGCGACCTCTGGCTGCACACGCAGAAGATCCACGGGAGCCACGTGATCGTGGAGACAAATGGGCAGCAGCCGTCCGACGAGACGGTGACGGAGGCGATGATGCTTGCGGCCTATTATTCCCAGGCGCGCGGCGGGCAGAACGTCCCCGTGGACTACACGCCGGTGAAATTTGTGAAAAAGCCCGCCGGGGCGAAGCCCGGCATGGTGATCTATGACCGGTATCAGACCGGCATGGTCACGCCGGACGAGGCGTTGGTGGAGCGGCTGCGGGAGGAATCAAAATGAACGAGGAACGGCACTACGCGTTTTTTCAGAATCGGGCGTGTGAATTTTTTCCGTGCCACAAGGGCGCGGACGCGGAAAATTTCAACTGCCTGTTCTGCTACTGTCCGCTCTACGCCCTCGGGCGGAAGTGCGGCGGGAATTTTCGCTACACGGAAAAGGGCATCAAGGACTGCACGAACTGCCAATTCCCGCACAAACGGGAGAATTATGACAAGGTCACGGGGCGGTTTCAGGAGATCGTGGAGCTGATTCGGGAATAAAAAACCGATCACCTCACAAGCTATCTGTGAGGTGATCTTTTATGAAAAAACAGGAACAGGAGCCGAAGCCGCACGAGATCCGCGACCCGGAGCTGCCCATCGTCCAGGGCGTGGAACAGGCAAATGCCACGAACGGCGGCATCAGATCGTAACACCCCGGCAGGATTCGACATAAGATGTCATGGAGCGAGATGCTCCGTGACATCTTTTTTATGGAGGCATAGACTATGTGCAATTCCTGTAACTCCGGCTGCTTCGGCGGCATGATCTTCCCGAGCTTTGTACAGAATTCCTGCTGCAATCCGTGCTGCGCCAACTCCTCCGGCTCCGTCGGCGGAGCGAGCAGCAATCCCTCCGGCAACTGCACCTGCACCTGCACCTGCCGCTGCAACCAGAACGGCACGGTCGCTGGGACGACCACGGGCAACAGCAGCAACAGTACTTCCAGCTCCTGCGGGTGCAATCGCTGCAATTCCTGCGGCTGCAATCGCTATAATTCGTGCGGCTGCAATCGCTATAATTCGTGCGGCTGCAATCGCTGCAATTCGTGCGGCTGCAATCGCTGCAATTCGTGCGGCTCCTGCGGCTCGTCCTCGAACGGC
>USDP01000062.1 GCA_900553545.1 uncultured Eubacteriales bacterium
GCCGACACGGAACCCGGTTTCACTCTCGCTCACGGCAACACTCTCTTCGTCCTCCGTGCTGCCGATGCCGATGCCCTCCGCTGTCTTCCATTCGACGTTCGGCCACACCGTGACCTCGTCCAGCCGCCATCCGTCGCCGAAGTCCGCCAGATCGAGCTTCACGGAATAGAGCTGCCCCGGCGCATTGTCGATCTGATAGAACCAGCACACGCGCAAACTTCCATCCGTCTCTTCCACCGGCCCGCTGTTGCTTTCCAGATCCGGCGCACCGAGACTCTCCTGAATTTCATCGCCGCTCATGCCCAGTGTCAGCGGCCCGAGCGTCCACGTCTCCACAGAGTCCGCCGGCGTGTCTGTCGTGGTCTCCGCCTCCTCCGTCTCCGCCGGGGCTTCCGCGTCGTTTGCCGCCGCATCCATCATGTCGTCCGCGCCTTCCGACTTCAGCGCACCGTTTTCCGCGCTGCCGCTCTTGGCTTCCTCAGTGGCCTGCATCATCGCCGTCTCCGGCGCGGCCGCGTCCAATGCCGCGGTGGAATCCGATGTGTTGCCCATGCTCATCGTCACGAGCCTCGCCAGCCCAACCGCGATCAGGCAGCACGCGGCCAGCGCCGCGATCCCCGCCCACCGGACGGGCTTTTTCTTTTGTACGGGTTCGTCCGCCCGCGCGATCAGATCGTCGCCGACGTCGCCGATGGCCCGAAAGAGCTTTTCTTCTCTCATACGGCGATCCCCTCCTCTCCGAGGAACTTGCGCAGCTTTTCGCGCGTCCGGAACAGGATGGACTTCACCGTGTTTTCCTTCATGCCATACCGGTCTGCGATGACCGAGATGGAGTCGACATACCAATACCGCCGCAGAAAGAGGTTACAGTCCTTCTCCGGCAGCGTCCGCAGAAAGCGGTCGATCGCCGCGGCCAGCTCCTTCTGCTCCAGCGCATACTCCACGCGCTGCGCCGAGGGAATACATTCGCCGAGTTCATCCAGCGCCAGCGGGAGCGTCCCGCCGCCGCGCTTGGCCGCCTGCTGATATTTGCAGCGGTCGAAGGACAGGTTCCGCGTGATGCGCCCTAAAAACGCCGACAGGATGCCGGGCCGCTGCGGCGGCATCGAGTTCCAAGCATGGAGCCACGTGTCGCTGACACATTCCTCGGTGTCCTCAAAATTCCGCAGGATATTCCGGGCTATGGTACGGCAATAACTGCCGTACTTTGCATCTGTCTCTGCAAGAGCCTGTTCCTTTCTCGCCCAATAAAGATCAATAATTTTGGAATCCTCCAATTTGATTCCCCCTCTCATCCGAAAAGACGAAAAATTTGGCTGGTGGTTTCAGTATAGCATGGAAAAATGCAAAAGAAAATGCTATACTTGTAAAAAACAACAAGGATGGTTTTCATGGAACTTCGAATTCTGGCCGTCGGCGACGTGGTGGGTCTGCCCGGCCTTTCGTATCTCAGCCGCCACCTGCGCAGCCTGAAACAGCTCTATAAGATCGATTTCTGCGTCGTCAACGGCGAAAACGCCAACGGCGTGGGGATTCTTCCGCGCCAGGCTGACCTGATCTTCGACGCCGGTGCCGACGTCATCACGCTCGGCAACCACACGTTTGGCCGCCGCGAGATCTGCCCGTATCTTGACGACAACCGCTATATCCTCCGCCCGGCGAACCTTGCACCGAGCCTTCCGGGGCACGGCTGGGGCGTGTTCGAGACGAACGCCGGGCCGGTCGCCGTCGCGAATCTGATCGGCCGCTGCGCGATGGACTTCACGCCGGACAATCCGTTCCGCGTCGTAGATAAGATCCTGAAGGATGTTGGAACGATTCCTGTTCTCATCGACTTTCACGCCGAGGCCACGAGCGAAAAGCTCGCGATGGCCTACTACCTCGACGGCAAGGTCTCGGCCCTCTGGGGCACGCATACGCACGTCCCGACGGCAGACGAACAGATTTTGCCGAATGGACTCGGCTATCAGACCGACCTCGGCATGACCGGCCCGGCGCAGTCCGTCATCGGCATCCGCCCGGCGCAGTCCATCGCCAAATTCCGGGGCGAACTGACCAGCCGCTATGAACCGGCGGATGGGCCGGTTCAGCTCTGCGGCGCGGTGTTCACGGTCGACACGCGCACCCGCCGCTGCACCAACGTAGAGAGGGTGAAGCTCCTTGATTAAATTGCTCCACGCAGCCGACCTGCACCTCGATTCACCGTTTTCCGGACTCAGCCCCGAGCAGGCCGCCGCGCGCCGCAAAGAACAGCGCGAGCTTCCGGCGAAGCTCGCCGAGCTGTGCCGCATCCACGGCTGCGACGCGCTGCTCCTCGCGGGCGACGTGTTCGACGGCGAATCGGTCGCGCCTGAAACCGTCGAGGCCCTGCTTGCGGCGTTTGCCGCGTGCCCGTGCCCGGTCTTTCTCGCGCCGGGAAACCATGACCCCCTCTCCGCCGCCTCGCCCTATCGCACGGAGCGATGGCCGGTGAATGTCCATATTTTCGCCTCGCGCGCCATTTCGCCCGTTGAACTGCCGGAGCAGCACTGCCGTGTCTTCGGCGCAGGCTTCGAATCGGCCTACGAATCCGGCCTGCTGGGCGGCTTCTCCGCGCCGCAGGACGGCTGGGTAAACGTCATGGTGCTCCACGGCGACGCGCTGAACCCAAACAGCCCCTACAACGCGGTCACAAAGGAGCAGATCGCCGCCTCCGGACTGCGCTATCTCGCCCTCGGGCACATCCACCAGGCGAGCGGGCTGCTCCGCGCGGGCCATACGGCCTACGCCTGGCCCGGCTGCGCGATGGGGCGCGGCTTTGACGAGCTGGGCGAAAAGGGCGCGTACCTCGTCACGCTGACGGACAGCGACTGCTCGCTCGAATTTTTGCCGCTCGGCGGGCGGAGCTACGAAATTCTCCGCGTCCCCGCAGGGGACGATGCTGCCGCTGCGCTGGACGCCGCCCTCCCGCCGGACGCCGCCCGCGACATCTACCGCGTCATCCTGACCGGCGAAGCCGCGCGGCCAGATCTGAACGCGCTCTATGCCCGCTTCGCACCGCGCGTTTTCAGCCTCACGTTCCGCGACGAGACCACGCCGAAGCGCGACCTCTGGGCCGGGGCAGGGGAGGATACGCTGCGCGGACTCGCGCTCGGGAAGCTCCAGGCGGACTATGACAACGCGCCGGATGACGCCGCGCGGCGCACCGCCGCGCTCGCCGCGCGGATGCTGCGCGCCGCCATCGAAGGGAGGGACGAGGCATGACCATTCTCCGTATGCGCGCCAGCTTCGGCTGCCTGGAAAATGCCGAGCTGACGCTTGCGCCGGGACTCAATGTCCTCACGCTCCCGAATGAGAGCGGCAAATCGACCTGGGCGCAGTTTTTGCTCGCGATGTTCTACGGCGTTGACACCGGAGAGCGGGCGAAGGCCGGCTCTATTCCCGCAAAGACGAAATATAAGCCGTGGTCTGGCGCACCGATGGCTGGTGAGATCGAGCTGGACTGGGAAGGACGCATCATCATCCTCGAGCGCACGAGTCGCGGCCGCACCCCGATGGGGCAGTTCCGCGCGTATGAAAAGGACTCCGGCGTCCCAGTCCCGGAGCTGACGGCGGAAAACTGTGGCCGCGTCCTGCTCGGCGTGGAGCGCAGCGTCTTTGAGCGCAGCGCCTTCGTCCGGCAACTCGGACTCGCCGTCAGCGCGGACGACGCGCTGGAAAAGCGACTTGCCAGTCTCGTCACCACCGGTGAGGAGACCGTCAGCGCCGCCGAGACGGCCCGGCGTCTGCGCGACCGGAAAAACCGCCTCCGCCACAACAAGACTGGTCTCATTCCGGAGGCGAACGCACAGCTTGCCGCCGTGGAAGCCTCGCTCGCGCAGCACCAGCTGGCCGCGCAGCAGCAGCAAACGCTCCGTGCCCGGCAGCAGGAGCTGGCCGTGCGCCGCGCGGAGCTGCTGGACATTCAGGCCGGTCTGACCAGTTTGGATAATCAGAAGAAATTGCAGCAGAAGACCAACGCAAAGGCTGCGTTGATTGACGCGAACAATCGCCTTGCCGGGGCACAGGCCCGCACGGCGAAGCTCCCGCCGCGCGAAACGCTGGAGGAATTGCAGACGCGCATCCGTGCCGTCGAGGCCATGGACATTCCGCCCGCACCGCCCGAACCCGGCGCCGCGCCGGACTGCCCGGAGGCGTTCCGCGGCGTCCCGGAGGAGCGGCTGCTGGAACAGGCCGCGCGCGACGGGCGCGAGTTTGACCGGCTCACCGCGCTCCGCCGCCGTCCCGTCATTCTGGACGTACTGGCCTTTGTGCTCTACGCGATGGCCGCCGTGATTTTCGGTGTTTTCTTAAAAAATCTGCCGCTTTGCGCCGTCTGCGCTGCGCTGGCGTTGGCCGGTGCGGTCAAATTCTTCCTCGACCGGCGGCATAACCGCCAATATGAGGCCAATATGGATGCGGCCCAGGCGCTCCTTGTACGCTACGGGAATCGCAGCCGCGACGAATTTACCACGCACGCAGCCGAGTATGCAGCGCGCCTCAACGCGTGGCGGCAGTCGTGCGAGCAGTTGTCCCACGCCGCCGCGCAGCGCCAGCGTCTGCTGGATGAAAAGAACCGCCAGACTGCGCAGCTGATCGGCAGCGCCGCGATGCTGGCGCCGGACGTGCAGACGCTGGACAATGCGGCCCGCGCCGTCGCCGCCGCGCTTGCCGCGTGGAGCGGGTTGGATGCAGCGGGCGGCTCTGCCGCGCAGGCACAGGCGCAGTATGACGCGGTCAGCGCTGCGCTGGCGGATGTGCAGGAACAGCCGCTGCCCACGCGCGACCTCTCCGCGTACACGCCCGCTTCTGTCCGCGCGGAGCTGCTGCGGACGGAGATGGAGGGGGCCTCCATCCAGTCCCGCCTCGACCAGAACCGCGGCGCGCTGGCTGCGCTGGGCGACCCGGCGGCTCTCGCCGCAGAGCAGGAGCAGCTCACGGCTTGCATCCGCGCGCTGGAGGAGCAATACACTGCCGTTGAACTGGCCGAAGCGGCCATTCAGGATGCGGCGGCAGAAATGCAGAGGCGCTTCGCCCCGGCGCTCACCGAGGAGACGGGCAAGCTCTTCTCCGCGCTGACCGGCGGGAAATATGACCGGATGCTGCTGGATCGCCAGATGGATGTCATGGCGGGCGAGGCCGCCGAACCGGCGCTCCGCCCCGGCGGGTATTTGAGCGCCGGGACGCAGGACGCGCTTTATCTCGCGCTGCGGCTGGCCGTGTGCCGTCTGGCCCTCCCGGCGGGGACGCCGGTCGTGCTCGACGACGCGCTTGTCTGCTTCGACGACACGCGCCTCCGCCGCGCGCTGGACGCGCTGCAATTCGAGGCGCAGACACGGCAGATCCTTTTGCTCACCTGCCAGAGCCGCGAAGAGAATATCCTGCATCCATAACAAAAATCTCCGGAAAACAAGCGTTTTCCGGAGATTTTATGTTTTACAGGACCCCAAGATGCTCCAGCAGGATCTTCACGCCGAGCAGGATCAGGATGATGCCGCCCGCGATCTCGGCCCTGCTCTTGTACTTCAGGCCGAACACATTGCCGACCTTCAGGCCCACCGCAGACAGAATGAACGTCGTTGCGCCAATGAAGCTGACGGCGGCGGGCAGATTCACGTCCGGCAGGAGCGCGAACGTGATGCCGACGGCGAGCGCGTCGATGCTTGTCGCCACGGCGAGCACCAGCATCGTCTTGAACGAGAACGAGCTGTTGCTCTCCTCCGATGTTTCCTTGCTCAGCCCCTCGCGCAGCATGTTCCCACCGATGAGCGACAGCAGCACGAATGCGACCCAATGATCGACCGACGTGATGTAGGCCTCAAACGTCGAGCCAAGGAAATAGCCGATCGTCGGCATGAGGGCCTGAAAGCCGCCGAACCAGAGGCCGATGGTCAGATAGTGCTTCCACTTCAGCTTTTGCGTAGAAAGCCCCTTACAGACAGAAACGGCGAAGGCGTCCATCGACAGCCCCACCGCGAGCAGGAATAATTCAACAACTCCCATTTGTTCACCCTCTTGAAAAGTAGGATTAATATACCATCTCTGCCCGGAAAAGTCAACAAAATCAGGAAGCGGAGTTCAGCGGTTTACCGCTTGCATTTTTCTCTGCTTCCCGCTACAATAGGGGATAGAAGCATCACACATCAGGGTATCTCACATAAGTGTATTTCATAAAGGAAGCTCTGATTCGATTGCCATGGGATCACTTCAGAGACTCCTTAAAAGCTGGAGGACAATTTATGATAGATCGTGAACCGACGCTGGTCATCATGGCCGCCGGGATGGGCAGCCGCTTCGGCGGACTGAAGCAGATGACGCCCGTCGACCCGGAGGGGCATTTTATCATCGACTTTTCGCTCTGCGACGCGCACCGCGCGGGCTTCCGCAAGGTGGTGTTCATCATCAAGCGCGAGCATGAGCAGGTCTTTCACGAGACGATCGGCCGCCGCATGGAGCCGCATTTCGACGTCCGCTACGTCTATCAGGAGCTGACGAACATTCCGGACGGCCTCGCCGTGCCCGAAGGGCGCGTCAAGCCGTGGGGCACGGGCCACGCCGTGATGTGCTGCCGCGGCGTGATCGACGGGCCGTTCGCCGTGCTCAATTCCGACGATTTCTACGGGCCGGAGGCATTTTCGGCCATGTATCAGTTCTTGAGATCCAACGACGATCCCGCCTGCTATGCCATGGTGGGCTATCACCTGCGCAACACAGTGACGGAGTTTGGCTCGGTCGCCCGCGGGATCTGCGACGTGCAGGATGGGATGCTGCGCGACGTGGTCGAGCGGACGAAGATCTTCAAGCGCGGCGCGGACGCGGCCTATACCGAGGACGGCGAGACGTTCTATCCGCTGCCCGGCGAGAGCGTCGTGTCGATGAATTTCTGGGGCTTCACGCCGAAGATGCTGGCGGAGCTTTGGACACGTTTCCCGGACTTTTACGCGAAGGAAGTCCCGCAAAACCCGCAGAAATGCGAGTTTTATCTGCCGTCCGTCGTCAATGCGCAGCTGCAAGCCGGGACGGCCCGCGTGCGCGTACTGCCGTGCAGCGAGGTCTGGTACGGCGTGACCTATCACGAGGATCTTGCCTCCGTGCAGGCCGCGATCGCGCGGATGAAGGCCGAGGGCCGCTATCCGGAGGATCTCTGGGCCAAATAAAACGAAGCGAGCGCCGCGCGCCCGCTTCGTGATGGTTGGTTGTGTAAAAAGCAGCTTGTTTCCCTAGGCCATGGCATCCCTCCGTTTCTGCGTTTGTAACTTCTTGTTTCTAAATTTTTATTGAACTGTTTCAAGTATACCAGCGTCCAATGACGGATGCAATAGCTCAAATCTGAATAAATTCTGAATTTTTCGCTTACACCATCAAGAAAGGATACGCCATGAACGAGAACAATAACAACTGGTTTTACCGGAACCGGACGTTCCTGTTCGGCTTTACCGCTGTACTGATCGTGCTTTATATTGTGATCTCCATGCTCGTCCCGCACCAGACGCCGGTCGCGTGGTCAGGCGAGGCAACGGAGTACGCGGTCAACGACGAAGATTTTGCCGAGGTACACACCGTCGCGCTCGAGGGGACGCTGACGAGCAGCGTCATCGGCGGTACGAGCTTCGAGGGGACGCTGACCATCTCCGGCTATGACGAGCTGGACGGGATGACGCTCCACCTCGAACGCAAAAACAAGCGCTGGCAGGGCAACTTCAACACCACCGCCGGGCAGCCGATGACCACGGTCGTCCACGAGCTCTACGGCACGAAGAACTTTGAAAGCCTCGTTCTCGATCTCTGGACGAGCATCGAAGAGGCGGACGATGGCCGCATGCACTACGAGTTTGATCTTCCCGCCGCGCACATCCTCGCGCTCGGCGCGGACTCCCGGCAGGCCGCACTCCGCCGTTACCAGAGCTATGTTGATTTTGCACAAAAATAGCAAAACATTTTTGTGTGATTCATAGAATTTCCCCCTTGCTTTTTCCCCCTGATTCGGATACACTGTGTTCGGTTTTAAGAGATGTCTAAGAAATTACAAGGAGGTTTGGAACCATGAAACTGAAGAACATCAAAGAAGTCGAAGCGTTCCGCAAAGTCATCCACGAGTGTGAAGGCGACGTGTACCTCAAGAGCCCGGAGGGCGACGTGTTCAATCTGAAGAGCTCGCTGAGCGAGTATATCGCGCTTGGCCGCCTGCTCGGCGAAGCCGGCGACAGCCTGGAGCTGTTTGCGTCCCGCCACGAGGATGAGGCCCGCCTGATCGCGTTCCTGAACGAGGTCGACAAGGATGAGCTGAAGCAGCTGGATGAATACGTTGCGGATATCTGCAAGCACAAGAAATAAACGAAAAAGTCTTCGCCGCCGGAACCTTATGGTTCCGGCGGCGTTTTTTGCGAGAAGGATACGGTTCGAACGCGCATTGCAGGGGCCGATGCCGAGCGCAGCTGTTCGCGACGAAGGAGCGTTACAGATGCGGCC
>USDP01000063.1 GCA_900553545.1 uncultured Eubacteriales bacterium
GTGCGGGCCGTTCCGAAACACAAGCGTGTGTACCCTTGTCAACTGACGCTTCCGTCATTTCAACGTTGTGTACTGCTCCGCAATACGCTATAATGCAGGAAAAGCCATGCCGGGAATTCTTCCCGCATCTGCATCGGAGGGCCGCACAACGAACCGGGCAATCCTGGCCGACGAAAAAAATGCTTGAGCTGAGTCCCCACGGAAGCCGCGAGTTTCCATTCATCCCTCAGCGCATCGTTCTCTCCGGCTATCCCGCCGGAACCTTGCAGTGCCACCGGCATCCGGAGATTGAAATGATCTATATTCTGAGCGGCTCCATGCTGTTTCAGATCAATCATCACTATCTCGACGTCAAAGAGGGCGGCTGCCTCTTCATCAACGCCGACGTGCTCCATGGCGCGAGCATGATCGGCGAGCAGGATTGTACCTATCTCTGTATCGACTTCCACCCGGATCTGATCGGCGGCCCGGAGGACAGTTTTTTGCCGCTTCCTTTGTCCTGCCCCTCATTCAGTCCGGAACATTCTCACATACCGTAATGAACCGGACACACCCGAGCCACCCCAGAATTTCCGATTCATTTCGGCAGCTGGAGCGCCTCTGCCGCGAAGCGGAGCGCGGCTATCAGCTTCTGATCCGGAGCCGCCTGTTTGAGATCTGGCACATCATCCTGCATTGCTTTGAATCCTGCGGCTATGTTGCGGAGACGCGGCTCGACCTTCGCCAGGTCGAGCGGCTCAAGGCCGCGCTGTCCTTCATCTATTCCAGATTTTCAGACGATATCTCGCTGGAGGATATGGCCGCCTCGTGCCACCTCCGCAAAAGCGAATTTTCCCGCCTGTTTAAGCGGGCCTTCCGCAAAACACCGGTCGAATTTCTTTCCAACTTCCGGATTCAGCGCAGTCTGGAGCTGCTCTGCTGCAAACAATACACCGACACCAAGGTCGCCTCCATGGTCGGCTTTTCCGGTTCAAGCTATTATTCCGAGGTCTTTCGGAAGGTCATGCTCTGTTCCCCCAGCGACTACCGCCGCGCACACCTCTCCGAACCGCCCGGCGCAGCGCCGCAGGCGCTACGGGTTGAAGGCGGAGACCAGCATGGGATTGAGATAGAGTGACCGCAGCGCAAACGTGCCTGCGCCGATCAGCGCCGTATAGTTGCCGAAGCCCGAGAGCTTGATGTTCATGTATTCTGCAAGCATGGGATGGACGTTTTGCCGTGCCGTTTCGACGACCCGGTCAAAGAATGTGGGAATAGAAAAGACCGGGCCGTTCAGAATGATCAGATCGCTGCAAAGCGTGGTGATCAGATTCGCAACGGCAATGCCGAGCCGTTTTGCGCAAGTCCATACATAATCCGGGATCTGCTGCTCCGGTGATTGGGCGAAGCCCGAAATGGTCTGGTCGAGACCGCTGCGGAATTTCTGCGGATCGGTATAGAGCATGTCCGTCAGTATCCCGTCGTTGAGCTTATAATTTTGCAGCGCCAGATCGGAGGCGATGGCTTCCAGACAGCCCCGTCTCCCGCAGAAGCAGCGCGGCCCGTCCGGAAGGGCAACGAAATGCCCAAATTCCGGCGTAATGTTGTGTACACCGAAATAAAGATCCTGATTGTAAGAAAAGCTTCTGCCGATGCCGTGATTCACCAGAAGGCAGAATACGCGCTGGAAGCCGCGCGCGGCGCCATACCAGCTTTCCGCCAGCACGGATGCGTCAGCGTCGTTTTCCACAAAAATCGGATATGGGAACTCCGCGCGCAGCAGCTCATAGAAATTGAAGCCCTCATACTTCTTTAGGGTGAAGGAATACCGGATCTTGCGATCGATCACCGGGCACGGGAGGGGCAGGCCGATGCCGGCCAGCTTTTCGCCGGTGGCGTGCATGATGTTGATCCGTGTGTGAAGCATCCTTCGCATGAGCTTGTACGTATCCGCCGGTGCCAGACCGGCGATGCGTTCCTGCTCCAGGCAGGAGATCTCGCCCAACAGGTTGACCTTTTCCAGATACAGGGTGCTCTCCCGCAGCGACAGCCCGATTGCGAAGATTTTGTCGGGGCAGATATCCAGCAGTACCGCCGGTTTTCCAGGCGAACTGTTTTTGTCGACGCCGATCTCGCGCAAATATCCAAGCTCGATCAATTCGTCGACCAACGAGCTTGCCGTCGCACGGGTCAGCTCCGTCGATTTGGACACACCGGCTCGGGAAATATGCGTAGGACTGTAAAATCAAATTGAGAACCAGCGAAGGATTATTGCTGCGCATTTCATTGTGATTGGTCTTACGCATCGATGCAGCGGCGATGGGGATATCAGCCATAGAGGGCCTCCTGTAAAAAACGCTTTATTTGTATTATAACGAAACAAAATGCGTTTTCAAGGAAAACCGCAAAAACGGCAGATCCGCGTTCCCCGAATATAAGATATACCATCTAATATTTACTGTATGCTTCCCTTCAAGTTCCCGCAAAAATCCCTTGACAGCGGCACTGGATTCGTCTATAATTAAAAATGTTCGTTGCAGAACGTATATTTCAAAACGAATATTTTCATAAAAGGAGGGCCTCTCCATGCCGCCGAAGCCGAAATTCACAAAGGACGAGATCGTTCAGGCCGCGCTGGAGGTCGTCTCCCAAAAGGGCGTCGAAGCGCTCACCGCGAAAGAGCTGGGGGATGCGCTCGGCAGCTCCGCCCGCCCCATCTTCACAGTATTCCGCAGCATGAAAGAGGTGCAGGACGAGGTACGCGCCGCCGCCATGCGCCGCTTCGAGCGCTTTGCCGCGCAGACGCTGCCCGATATGCCCCTGTTCAAGCAGGTCGGGATGCAGATGGTTCTGTTCGGCGCGAAGGAGCCGAAGCTGTATCAGCTGCTTTTCATGCAGGAAAATCATAACGCAGCCAGCTTCGACGATGTGTTCGGCGCGCTGGGTCCCACAGCGGAGACCTGTATCCAGTCGCTCCGAAACGCGCACGGCCTGACCGAGGCAGAGTCCCGGCTGCTCTTTGAAACCGTATGGATCTACACGTTTGGGATCGGTGCCCTGTGCGCGACCGGCACGTGCCGGTTCTCCGAGCAGCGGCTCGGTGAAATGCTGTCCACCGAATTTCAGGCCATGCTGCTGTTCGTGAAACCCGACGCAGCAGACGGCAGCTGATCCCTGCCAGATCTGGCTGCGGGGCAGCCGGGTTCTCTGCGGGAACTCAAGCAGATGATCCCGTCCAACAGCTTAAACGCAACAAAAACCATGTAAGGAGAGATTCAGAACATGATGGAGCATTACAAATTCTCAACTCTGGAATACACCCGCCCCGATCTAGAATCGCGCCGCGCAAAGCTCGCCGCGTGGAAGGACGCGGCGGAGCACGCGGAAAGCTATGCCGCGCTGCGCGCGCTGATGCTTGAGATCGACCGCGAAAGCTGCGAGCTGGCCACGCAGTATTCCATCGCACACATCCGCCATACGCTCGACACGCGCGACGAATTTTACGAAGCGGAGATCGCGTATCTCCAGGACACGCTCCCCACGCTCAGCGGCGCGGAGGTCGCGCTCAGCAAGTCCATCGCGGCCAGCCCCTTCCGCCCGGACATTGAGCGGGAGTTCGGCAAGCAGTATTTCGTCTCCATGGACTTGCAGAAAAAGCTGTTCTGCGAGGCCAACATCCCGCTCCGCCAGCAGGAGAGCCGCCTGACCAACGAGTATCAGAAGATCATGGCCACGGCAGAAATCCCCTTCGACGGCAAGACGCTGAACCTCTACGGCCTGCAAAAATATTTCGAGCATCCCGACCGCACGGTGCGCGCCGCTGCGAGCAAGGCATATTCCAATTTCTATGAGAGCAACGAGCCACGCCTGGAGGAGATCTGGGACGAGTTGATCAAGATCCGCAACCAGATGGGCAAAAACCTCGGCTATGAGAACTATATCCCCGTCGGCTATCTCGAGCAGGGCCGCACGGACTACGGCGAAAAAGAGGTTGCCTCCTTCCGCGAGCAGGTGCGCACCGTCCTCGTCCCGTTTTGCCAGAAGCTCTATGATGCGCAGGCCAGGCGCCTTGGACTCGACCACGTCATGTGCTACGACGAAAAGATGATCTTCCCGGACGGAAATGCCGAACCCGCAGGCGACGACGCCTTCATGGTCAAAACCGCGCAGAAGATGTACCACGAGATCAGCCCGGAGACCGGCGAATTCATCGACTTCATGATCGACCACGAGCTGATGGATCTGCAGAACAAGCCCGGCAAGGCCTCCACCGGCTACATGACCTATCTGCCCAGCCTGAAAGCGCCCTTCGTGTTCTCCTGCTTCAACCACACGATCTTTGATATGCAGGTGCTCACGCACGAGCTGGGCCACGCCTTCGCGGGCTATATGGCCATGCGCAGCCAGCCCATCTCGGACTATTACAGCGAGTCGACCGACATCGCGGAGATCCACTCCATGTCCATGGAGCAGTTTGCCTATCCCTACGCTGAGTGGTTCTTCGGTGATCAGGCGGACAAGTTCCGCTTCGCGCATCTGCAGGAAGCGCTGACCTTTGTCCCCTTCGGCGTGGCCGTGGACGAGTTCCAGCACATCTGCTACGCCCATCCCGAACTGACGCTCAAAGAGCGCACGTACCAGTGGCACCTGCTGGAGGAGAAGTACATGCCGTGGCGCCGGTATGAAAACGATCCGTTTATGGAGCGCGGCGGCTATTGGTATCACAAGCTGCACATCTACCTCTACCCCTTCTACTATATCAACTATACGCTCGCCACGATGGGCGCGATGGAGTTCAAGAAGAAATACGCCGAGAACAAGGAAAGCGCGTGGCAGGACTATCTCAACCTCTGCAAGACCGGCGGCAGCCGCAGCTATCTCGAGACGCTGCGCTATGCGAATCTTTCCAATCCCTTCGAGCCGGGTTCCGTCGCGCGTGCCTGCGGGTACGCAAAGCAGATCCTGCTCGAGCAGATCGCGAAGCAGGAACAAAAAGCGTAATACCCATTCCTGATCTGCCCAAAGGCTCCCTTGTGTAAAGGGAGCTGGCGCGCAGCGCCTGCGGGATTGTCGGGCGGCCAATGGTCGCCCCTACAAACAAGATCGGCAGCACAATAGAATACGTAGGGGCTGACATCGCCCCGCCGGAACCGAACGTCCCTCCCGCAGAGCGGGAGGGACGTTTTTCAGCGAAACTTCTTGCAAATTGGCTCGTCCGGTAGTATCATAGATTCCTTGGTTAGTTGACCTTAACCGCAGCCCTAGTACAGCGCTGCGGCTCGCCATAACAGCCCGCGAAAAACCAGGAAAGAGTTTTGAACCATGAAAGAAAGCTATCTTGCGTCAGATTTCCGAAAAACCGCCGCACAGCGCTTCCCCGCGCAGGCCGGGCAGCTGAACGCCGCCTTTGACGCGCGTCTACGGAGGCGCGCGCTGCTGGCAGAACACGCCTGCGACAGCGACGATATCAGCTACGCTGGCCTGCACCCGAAGCTCCTCTGGCGCCGCACCACAACATTGGGCCGCGGCGGCGACCGCTGCGACTTCTGCCTGAAAATTCAGAAATAACCGCAGGAGGTATCTCAACATGGAGATCAAACAATTTGGCAATCCACAGGGAAAGCGTGTGATGCTGCTGCACAGAAATCTCATGTGCTGGCGGCAGGTTGAAGACCTGATTCCGCTCCTTGCCCGCGAACTGTCCCAGACCTTGCACAGCAATCTGAAATAGAAGTCCTTGTAGGGGCGTCCTCCCCTGTCCGCCCGCAAAGGCCCCCTCTACCAAGAGGGGGCTGGCACGGCGTGCGCCGTGACTGGGGGGAGAAATCCCCGCCGCCGCGGCTTGCCTCCCCTTCGCAAGGTAGCGAAGCGGCGGCGCGGTGTTGAATGACAGCCCGGTGGGCTGTCAGACCCGCGCCGTGACCGAGCCGCAGCGAGACGGTGGCATTTGCGAAGCAAATGACAGGTCATCCCTACCAATTCTATCGCACTTCCGACGGTGAACGTAGGGGCGGGCGATGCCCGCCCGCAAAAACTGGCCCCTTCCATCCGGAAGGGGCCGTTTTCGTACTTATCTCAATGTGATATACTGCCTCTGGCTCGCGTCATAGAGTCGCACCAGAATGGCCGCGGCCTCGCTGCGCTTGAGCGAGCTTTCGGGATGGAACGTCCCCAGACGGTCAGAACCCGTCAGGATGCCCGCCCGGTAGAACGCGAAGATCTCGTCCGCATAGGCGTCGCCGGACTTCACATCCGGAATGCTGTTCACGGTGTTGATCGCGCCCGTGTTCAGGAGCTTCGAAAGGATATGGACGAATTCAGCTCTTGTGACTGCCGCGTTCATCGCCTCGGCGGACTTACTCTGATAGGCCGCCTCAATCAGGCTGTTTGCAACTGCGTAGTTGACATAATTGTCATACCAATGTGTCCCGCCATTTTGCAGCGTCACAAAGCCGACGCTCTGCTTCTGGTGCAGCGCTGCGGCCAATTTGACTGCCTGCGCGACCGTCAGCGTGTTGTCCGGCATGTAATAGCGCGCGGTCACGCCGTCGATCAGCTCATTTGCCCACGCGCTCTTGACCGGCTCGTAGAACCAGTGGTTGGAGTCCACATCGTAGAACGGGAAATCCTCCGGCACAAAGAAGATCCTGCCCCTGATCTTGTCCAGAAGGCTGCCGATGACCTGACCCAGACCGTTTTCGTCCTTGCCCGGCGTCACAGGTGTCTCAGGCGTCTTTGTTTCGGCGACCAGCGTGGCCCAGCCAGTCAGCTCACCGTTATATGCACTGGAAGCCATCTCGTTGCTTCCGTTCAGAACCGTGACCTTGTTGTCGTCATACTCCCAAGTCAGCTTGGTGTTCTTGCCTGTAACTGCTGTGGCAGTATTCCGGGCTGGCATTGTTTCCGCAAAATACCATGCCGGCTCCGCACCGTTCAGCGTCACATCTCCGCTGACTGTACCGTCGCTATTCAGGCCCCAGCACGCAGAAAGATCACTCTTATAGTTAAACATCCAGACGTTTGCCGTCCCATCGAACGTGACCTTATTGGCAAAGTCACCTTCGTAATATGTACCAACGCCAATTGCCTGTGCCTTGGGACCGGATTCTGCAATTACAGTTGCCGTATCGAGAATCGAAATGCTGTTGAATCCTGCATCAACGCCACTGCTGCGGCCAGCGCCAATGCCAGCACCGCCATCACGCTTACCATCCTTATAAGAGCCGCCGCGCGCTATAACAAACGCGTCACCACAGATGGTGATATCGCCTACCTTCTTATAGTTCCCTTCTTCTTCGCTGCCGCCATCATTGCCGCCGCCAATACCAGCCGCAGCACCAGTAGCCGCTGCATAGACATTGCCGCCGCTGATGGTGATGCTCGTTACACCGCCGTTGTCACCACCGCCGATGCCGGCACCGCCATAGCCGCCGTCCTGCTTACCATCTTCGATCTCATAACCGCCATAGGCATGAACCACTCCGCCGGAAATTTCGATCACGCCACCGTCTACATTTGCGCCGCCGCCGATACCGGCACCGTCCGCCATACCTGTGGCCGTTACTTCGCCCTCGGAAATATAAACAGCGACCGTGCAGCTTTCCTGCGTATAAAAGCCGCCGACCGAGCCGCCGGAACCGATGCCCGCACCGCCGCCAGTCAGACTGTTCGTCTGTCCATCGCCGCCTTGTGCCGTGACCACACCGCCGCGAATATCAATGACGCCATCCGCCGGTTTAACGATACTGCTGCCCTTTGTACTGGCCCCGCCGCTGCCAATGCCAGCGCCAGCGCCAGCATTGCTCTCGCTGGATGTGCCTCCAACTGCTGAAACTTCGCCGCTTTCAATGGTGATCTTGCCGAAGTTTGACTCATTTCCGTTCAAAGGCAGGTCGGTTCTGGCGTTCATCAGCATGCCATTTCCGCCGATACCGGCGCCGCCGCCATAATAGGCGCGGATCGTCTCGCCGTTGACGGCCATATCAATCACGCCGCTCCAGCCGCGGCTGTCGATGCTGCCTCTGCCACCAAAGGCATTCAGCTTGCCGCTGCCGGTGATGACAAGCTCCGCGCCGGGGGCAACATAGATGCCCGCATAGCCGCGCCCGCCTCTAACGGTGCTCTCGCCCACCAGCGTCAGCGTCAGTTTGCCGCTGAGTACCTCGATCGCAGGCGCATTCGCATCATCGCCCGGTTCGATCACCGCGCTGTTCAATGTCAACGCCGTGTTGCCCGTCACGCGGTAATACGTTCCGGCCTGCTGCGTGCTCGAGATGGTCGCGGTTCCGGTCAGGTCAACCGGACCGCCCGCCGCCAGCGCCGTCATCGGAAGCATGGTCAGCACCATCGCCAACGCAAGCAAAAGCGTTAAAATTTTACGTTTCATTTTGGATCTCCTCCGTTCTTCAAATCTCATCACACCTCTGCGAGGCAGAGGTGTGCGAAGCGGCATGCCGCTTCGATTTATA
>USDP01000064.1 GCA_900553545.1 uncultured Eubacteriales bacterium
GTTTCCGTTGGGGCGGGCATTGCCCGCCCCAAAAAATGCTTAGCTCTGCTCGGCGACGTAGAGCTTCACGCGGCTCTGGACGGCGGAAGCCGTCTCCTCCGCGGTCGCCTGACCGGCGAAGAAGGGTGCGGCCTCGTCGTTGACGATGTCCATGATGGACTCGTCGTAGACGGAAAGGCGCGTTGTCTTGGAGATGACGTCCAGGATCTGATCCGCCTGCTCCTGACTGAGCGCGTAGATGTCCACGCGGCCCGGATCATCGCTGTCCAGCGTAGTGGAAGAGGCCGTGGCGGTGTAGTACGTGGTCTTCGGGATCTTGATGGGGTCGCCGTTCTCGTCGAGGATCTGGTTGCCGTTCTCGTCAGTCTGATATTCCTCGGTCATGGCTTCCTTCATCTTCGCGTCAAAGGCTTTCTGGTTGACCGGGAAGTTCCAGACGTTGTCGCCGGACTGATAGTCCTCGCGCACCAGCTGGCTCAGGAAGTTCCACGCAACGTCCCTGGCCTTGCACGTGGTGGAGATGGCGAAGGTCTGGCTGGTGGAGAACCGGTGGTTGCTCGTGCCGTCCTCGGACGGATAGCCGACAAAGGTGATGCCCTCGCCCTCGTACTGGCTCATGCTGTACAGGTAATCCTCAAAGCCGTACAGATATGCCGACGAAAGCAGCTTCTGTCCGTTCTTCATCATCGTCGCATCATCGACATACTCGCCGCTGTGCTCACTGTCGTAAGTCTCCCAGTCGAATTCCGCCGGGAAGGACTTCACAAAGTTCAGCAGCGTGATGAAGCTCTCGCTGTCGAACGAGCACTCGCCGGTCTGCCAGTTGACGAACGCGGAGAGGTTGTTGGAGATGCAGGTGCTCATGACGGAGAGCTGCGTGGTGTAATAGTCAAAGACGTAGGCGTCCTCCTGCAGCTTGGTCATCGCGTCCTGCACGGCCGCGACGTTCCAGACGTCATAGCCGTCCACGACCTTCGAAAGGCCGAACGCAGTCTGGACCATGAAGCTCGCGGGCAGCTCGTAGAGCTTGCCGTCCGTCTCGCAGGCCTGGATGATCTGGGGGACGAAGCTCTCGCGCGTCAGCTCGGCGTCGCTGTCGATCAGTTCGTAGAGGTCGGTCAGGATGCCCTTGGCCGCGTAGCGCTCGATGGGCAGATTCTCGGTCAGGAACATGTCGGGGATGACGCCGGACATGATCTCGGTGTTCAGCTTGGTGAGGCCCGCGCTGTAATCGTCGTTCGTGTTGAACTCGGAATAGTCCTTGACCACGATGCGGTAGGCGTCGCTCGTCTTGTTGAAGTCGACGATCTTCTGCTGGATGTTATAGTCCAGATAGAAGCAGGCGAGCGTCAGGACGGTCTTCTCCGGGAGGCTCGAGGCGTCTACGCGCTCCATCAGCACCAGCTCGTTGATGCTGGTCTGCGGCTCGTCGTCCCAGTGGTTCAGGACGGCGATGATGCGGCCGTCGTTCATCACGGCAAAGCTGCTCATGTTGTTCGGGTTGATGTCGCTGTCCATCCAGTCGAGCAGCTTTTCCGAGGTGTCGCTCGACGAGATGTAGCCGAAGATCCTGCTGTTGTAGTTGTAGAGGAAGTCATATTCCTCGACACCGGGATAGATGTCCCACGCGCTGTTGGGCAGCGCGGTCTTGTGCTCGGTGTCATACGACTTTGTCTCGACGTTGATCGGCACGAAATAGTTCGAGCCGGTCTCGTTCTCGGCGTCGTAGATGTAGGAGATCGAGCCAACGGTGTTCGCGTCGAGGCGTTTCAGCTCGCCGCCGTTGTCTCCGGCCTCGATCGTCGCGAGATATTTGCCCTCGCTGTCGAACAGGTAGACGTTCTGCCAGTCGTAGCCGTAGATCGTCCCATCCTCGCCGACCACGACGGAGGAGATGTTGGAATAATAGCCCGCCGGCATGTCGTACGTCACGATGTCGCCGCCGCTGGCGGAGCCGACCACCGTGTCGGCCGAGGCTGTGCCGTCCGTCGTTTCGTCCTGCGGCGGGATCAGGTCGAAGCGGGTCAGCTCGGCACCGGCCGCGTCAAGGTGGACCATGACGGTCTTGTTCTCATTGACCTGATACTGCCATTCGTCCTGTGTATTCGGATCAAAATCGTCGGGCAGCTCGGTCTTATACTGATTGACCATGCAGAAAATCCAGATGCTGCCGTCGTCCATGACCTGGAAGTTGTTGACGTAGCTGCTGCCCTCCCAGCCCTCTTCGACGGACGGGAGCGTCAGGCCCTGCACCTCAGCGCAGACCTGGCTGTCCAGATCGAGCGAGTAGAGGGCCGTCCGGTAATTGGTGTATGTATAGGTCTCGGTCTGTTCCTCGCCGTTTTCATCGGTGTAGGTGTAGGTCTCGGTCTGCTCCCCGTCGGGGATGCTGGCTGTGAACCAGACCGTGCTGCCCTTGGCCGCCACGCCCGTCACGCTGTCCACCTCGGCGGGTACGGTCAGATACGTCGGCTTATAGGCATATTTCGATGTCACCTGCGACTGGTCGTTCTTTGTCGGCGTGATAATGCTGGAGTTCCCATTGCTGGTGTCACTGTCACCATTATTTTTCTTGCCGCAGCCGGCCAGCACGCCGACCAGCAGCACGAGCACCAGAAACAGGGCAAAAATACGATGTTTCATAGTCAGTTTCCTTTCTGCGGAAGAACCGCGCACAATGATTGCTTTGTTGTCCCCATCATATCAGGTTTTTTCCGGATGAGAAGTCCTTCGCCTGATTTTTAAGAATAATTTAAGATTACGCCGCTCCTACTCGTCTGCGTCCTCCGGGACGATCGGAAGGATGGCCTCGGCGGTAAATTTCCCGTCCGCCTCGTGGCGGCGGAAGCTGCCGCCCATCTGCGTCAGGATCTTTTCCGCCGTGCGCAGGCCGATCTTGTTGCTCTCCACTTGGCCGGAATCGGCGCGGATGGTGTTGCAGATGCAGATGTGCAGCGTCCGGTTCTCGGGCAAGGCCGCGATGGACACGGGCTGCGCCGGGTCGGCATATTTGCGGACGTTGGCAAAGAGATTGTCGAGCACCCGCTTGAAATACGGCACATCCACGCGCACCCGGCAGAACGTGTCGGGCATGACCATCCGCGTGGCAAAACCCGCGCTCTCCAGCTCCGCCTGCGCCTCGCCGAGCAGCTGCTCCAGCAGGACGTAGGCGTCATACGTCTCCAGCCGCATCGGCAGCTCATCGTTCGAAAACAGGAGGCTGTATCGGAACAGCTCATCCGTCAGCTGCTTGATGCGCCCCGCGCGCTCCTGGCAGGCAGCGAGATAGCTCGCCGTGTCGGGCGGCAGATCGCGCTGCGCGGAGATGATGTCGAGATAGCCGAGCAGGGCCGTGAGCGGATTGCGGATGTCGTGCGAGAGGGCAGTGATGAGGTCGGAGTTCTGCTTGAGGGCCTTCTGCTCCTCCTCGGTCTTGTGCAGGAGCGAGGCGCGCATCCGCTCGACGCTCTCGGTCAGGCCCGCCAGCTCATCATTACCGCGGGGCTTTTCAAGCCGCGCGGTCAGATCGCCGCGGCCGATCTGCTCGACCTCCGCCGCGATCGTCACGATCGTGCGCGTGATGCGGCCATTGTAGCTGAGCATGAAGCACATCAGCACAAAGCACCCGATGAGCACGCTCACGATTGTCGTCAGCGTATAGAGCCGCGATTCGGAAAAGTCGTAGACCACGGCCTGCATTGGCCCGTCGGTGAAGTAGATGGGATAGACGCCCGCGGAATTGGACAGGAGCGGCGGCGCATCCGTCTCGTCCACATCGTCCACGCCCCACCAGCCGGCCTCGAAGGCCAGCCGCTGGTTCCGGTAGAGCATCACATAGGTATCGCTCTTGCTCATAGACCAGCGGGCCACGGCGTCGGTATCACGCGAGGAGATGCGGTTTTCCTGCACGTAGGTCTGCAGCTCGCTGACGATGGCCCGCTCGCGCTTCTGCATGGCCTTCTGGTCGAGATAGACCTTCTCGATCAGCGTGTCGCCGATCCAGTTCGCCACGAAATAGGCCGCCGCCGCGCATGCGATCGCGATCAGCAGCACGAGCAGCTGCTTCGTCCGCAGCGAGGAAAAGGCAGATTTTTTAGTCAATCTGATACCCCTTTCCCCACACGGTGCGGATCAGGCGTGGCTCAGCGGGATTGCGCTCCAGCTTTTTGCGGAGGTTCACGATGTGGACCATGACCGTATTGTTCGACGCCGGCATATACTTTTCATGCCAGACGTTTTCGTAGATGTCGTTCACGGAGACGACCTTGCCCTTCTGCGCGGCGAGATACTGCAAAATCGAAAACTCCGTCTCCGTCAGCTCGACGGCCGCGCCGTCGCGCAGGACGCGGCGGTTCTCCTCGTCGAGGACGATGTCCTGCCGCAGGATCTTGCCGTTGATCTTTCCTTTATAGACGCGATAGCGCCGCAGCAGCGACTCCACGCGCATCAGCAGCTCCGCGCTGGAGAACGGCTTGACGAGATAATCGTCGCCGCCGGACTGATAGGCTTGCAGCATATCCCGCTCCTGGCTCTTGGCCGTCAGGAACAGGATCGGCGCGGAGGAGATCGACCGGATCTCCCGGCTGGCCTCGACGCCGCCAAGCTCCGGCATCATGATATCCATCAAAATGAGGTCGGTGTCCGGGTTTTCCCGGATATACTCCACGGCGCGGCGGCCATTGATGGCCTCGTGTACGCGGTAGCCCTGATGCTCCAGCATGACATGTAGAATTCTTCGAATATCCGGCTCGTCGTCCACGACGAGGATGTGGATGGTCTGTTCCATAGTCGCACGCTCCTGATGGTTTTTCATCCACATTGTAGCATATTTTCTTGGGATTCCAAGGGTTTTTAAGAATTTTTAAGACTTCTCCAAATCCCTTGCAAAATTGCCTACATCTTGTGGTATAATGGTGGAAATAGGCGTATCTATCGCCCCGCCGCAGCGGGTAAAGCCTCCCCTGTGTAAGGGGAGGTGTCAAAAATCTTTGATTTTTGACGGAGGGGTTGTTGCGGGCGACCAATGGTCGCCCCTACGTTCACCGCCAGAACTGCAATAGAATTCGTAGGGGGCGGGCATTGCCCGCCCGACAATCCCTCAGTCGCCTTCGGCGCCAGCTCCCTTTACACAAGGGAGCCTTTGGGCGGACAGGGTCGTCCGCCCCTACAATATGATTCCGATTTATCACCTTACGTTTGGAGCCAGATATGGACATTCTCTATCAGGACAACCGGATCGCCGTCTGCCTCAAGCCGCCCGGCGTGCTCTCGACCGACGAACCCGGCGGCATGCCGTCCCTGCTGCGCGCCGCCCTCGGCACGGACTGCGTCCGCAGCGTCCACAGGCTGGACGCCGCGGTCGGCGGCGTGATGGTCTTTGCGCGCAGCCGCATGGCCGCGTCCATCCTCTCGGAGCAGATCCGCGAACACCGCTTTCAGAAGGAATACCTCGCCGTCGTCCACGGGATGCTCCCCGCAGAAGGGCGGATGCAGGACTTCCTGCTCCGCGACCGCTGCGACGGCCTGACCCGCGTGGCCGAGGCGGGGACGCCCGGCGCGAAGGAGGCGCGGCTCTCCTATCGCGTTCTCGCCCGTATAGACGACAAAACGCTCGTCCGCGTTGCGCTCGAGACCGGGCGGACGCATCAAATTCGCGTGCAATTTTCTGCGCGCGGCCACGCCCTGCTCGGCGACCGGAAATATGGGCACGGCGAGGCGGGCGGGATCGCCCTTTGGTCGTGCCGCATCGGTCTTTTCCACCCGGAGTCGGGGATGTGGATGACCTTCTCCCACGCGCCGAACGGAATTCCGCAATTCTCAGATTTTGAGGATTGCTTTTCAAACGCTGCTGACGTATGATACTAGAACTTAGGGAAAAGGAGAGAGAACATGGCCGATCCAAGATCCAAAGAACTGAACATGCTCGACGGGCCGATCCTGCCCCGCATCCTGCAATTCACGCTCCCGCTGGCCGCGACCGGCATGCTCCAGCTGCTGTTTAACGCAGCGGACGTCATCGTCGTCGGCAAATTCTCAGGGAGCATTGCGCTCGCCGCTGTCGGCGCGACGTCCACGCTCGTCAATCTCATCGTCAACACCTTCATCGGCATCTCTGTCGGCGTGAACATTCTGGTCGCGCGCCGCATCGGCTGTCATGACGCGGACGGCGTCTCCCGCGCGAGCCACTGCGCCGTCGCGCTCAGTGCGCTGCTCGGGCTGCTTGTCATGGCCATCGGCCTGCTCTTCAGCCGCCCGATGCTCGAATGGATGGAGACGCCGGCGGACATCCTCGAAAAATCGACGCTCTATCTGAAGCTCTATTTCCTCGGCGTGCCCTTCACGCTGATCTACAACTTCGGCGCGGCTATCCTCCGCGCCTACGGCGACACGCGCCGCCCGCTGATCTATCTGACGGTCTCCGGCGTGGTCAACGCGCTGCTGAATCTGTTCTTCGTCATCGTCTGCAAGATCGACGTCGCCGGCGTCGCCATCGCGACGGTCATCTCACAGGTCATCTCGGTGTTCCTTGTCATGCGCTGCCTGCTGCGGTTTGACGGCTGGGCGAAAATTTCGCTGCGCCAGATCCGGCTCTACCGCAGCGAGGCCGTCCAGATGATGCAGATCGGTCTTCCGGCGGGCTTGCAGTCGATGCTCTTCAACATCTCGAACGTCATGGTGCAGAGCGCGGTGAACAGCTTCGGCGCGGACGTCGTCGCGGCGAACACCGCCTCCGGCAACATCGGCAACTTCACCTACACCGCGCAGAACTCGGTCTATCACGCCGCCATCACCTTCACCAGCCAGAATCTCGGCGCGCGGCGCTATGACCGCATTGACCGCATCTTCTGGGGCAGCTGTGCGGCGGTCTGCATCATCGGCGTGCCGCTCAGCCTGCTCAGCACCGTCTTCGGCCCGCAGCTGCTTGGCATCTACATCGCGCGGAGCGACCCGGCCTATGACGTGATCATCCAAAACGGCGTCATCCGCAACTACTACGTCATCGCGCCGTACATTCTCTGCGGCCTGATGGACACGACGTGCGGCATGGTGCGCGGCCTCGGGCGCGCTTGGCTGCCGATGCTTGTCAGCCTAACGGGCGCATGTCTGCTGCGCATCGTCTGGATCTGGACGTTTTTCCGCTGGACGCATACGCTGGAGATGCTCTACATATCCTATCCCATCAGCTGGATCGTCACGGCGGCCGTTCACGCCGTGTGCTATTTCGTCATCTGGAAAAAGCTCCGCGCCAAGCTGGAACAGGCCGCGCCGCAGACGGAGCAGGCATAATTATATTGTATCATGAGGTGAGATCATGCGTGTCATCGATATGGAGGATATTATCCTCGCCATGCGCAATCAAACACAGTTCGTCCTCCGCTGTGAGGAGGTATTTCACGATAAGATCAGCGCGGCGGCGGCAGCCGTGCTCTCGGCGCAGCCGAAAAAGCCCTTCGTCTGCCTGACCGGCCCGTCCGGCTCCGGCAAGACGACCACTGCCATGCGCCTCAAGGCGTATCTCGAAAATCTCGGCGTCTGTGTCTGTCTGCTCAGCATGGACAATTTCTTCCTCCCGCTGGATCAGCGTCCGCCGGAGGCCGAGGACTGGGAGTCGCCGTACTGCGTGAACTGGAACCTGCTGCTCGACTGCATCGACGGTCTCGCGGTGGGGAAGACCGTGCAGGTGCCGTGGTACGATTTCAAGACCGGCAGCACCGGCGGCTTCCGCCCGATGACCGGCAGCGACAGCGCCGTCGTCATCGCGGAGGGCATCCACATGCTGAACCCCATCGTCTTCGACCAGATCCGTTCCCACGCCACCGGCGTCTACGTCGCGCCGCGCACCCGTATCATCACCCCGGATGACCAGATCGTCAAGCCGGAGCAGGTTCGCGTCGCCCGCCGCATGATCCGCGACTATCTTGGGCGAGGACACAGTCTGCGTGACACGATTGAGCGTGCGCAGTCCGTCGACGCGGGCGAACGCAAATACATCCAGCCGAACAAGCCGAACGCCAGCGTCCACATCGATTCGTTCCACGATTACGAGCTTTGCATCCTTGCCAAGGACCTGCGCGAGCTGCCGCAGTTTACCGAAGACCTCGACGACACATTTATTCAGGAAAAGGGCCTGTCCGTGCTGATGTCCGTGGTCTCTGCGCTTCCGCCGCTCGACGTGCCTTATGTTCCAAAGGATTCGATCATCCGGGAGTTTGTCGGCGGAAGCTGTTTCGAATATTAAAGAATATGGGCGGCCATTGGCCGCCCTGTTTTCTTTGCGCCCCCATTCTTTTCTTTTGAGAAAGAAAAGAATGGGGGCGTCAGAAGAGGCCAGCTCCATTCCGTTTCCGCCGGGGCGGCGAAAACTCCATATCCGCAGCCTTC
>USDP01000065.1 GCA_900553545.1 uncultured Eubacteriales bacterium
AGGGGCCGATGCCGAGCGCAGCTGTTCGCGACGAAGGAGCGTTACAGATGCGGCCTGCCCTTGCGGGTACTCATCGGCCCGAAGGCTCCCCTTGATTGCATCAAGGGGAGCTGTCATGGCACAGCCATGACTGAGGGGATTAAGGCCCTCGATTTTCCACCGCGCCAAATATAGAACACGTAGGGGCGACCATTGGTCGCCCACCTTCGCCCTTCAAAAAATCCCCCTTTTCTTCCTTGGCACGCGCCATTCCGGCGCCGGCCCATCAACCAGAATGATATCCTCCCCGATCCGCCGAATGCAGCACCACGGCACAACATAGTCGCTGTCACGTCCGAACAATCCCAAAAACCGGCACGGCCCCGGAATGACCACCGCCGTCACGCGCCCTGTCTCCAGCTCGATGCAGCAGTCGCTGACATAGCCCAGCCGCGATCCCTCGCAGACATGGATGACCTCCTTGTTGCGGATCTCCGAAAACCGTTCCACCATACGCCGCGCCCCCTTTTTGTTTACCCTATGCACGGCAGACCGGCTTTATGACACGCGGATCGCCTTCCGGATACTGGCCAAAGCCCCTTTCTCCAACCGCGAGACCTGCGCCTGCGAAATGCCGAGACTCCCCGCCACCTCCATCTGCGTCCGCCCGTCGTAAAACCGCAGTGCCAAAATGCGCCGCTCGCGCTCGCTGAGATCCTGCATCGCCTGCCGCAGCGCAATGGATTCGAGCCACTGCTCGTCCGTGTTCTTCACATCCCGCACCTGATCCATCACCGTCAGCGGGTCGCCGCCGTCGGTATATACCGGCTCGTAGAGCGAGACCGGCGTGCTCACCGCGTCCATCGCGCCGACCACGTCCTCCTCCGGCACGCCGAGCCGCTCGGCGATCTGCGCGAATGTTGGCTCGCGCCCATTTTCCGCCGTCATCGCCTGCTTACACTGCAAAACGCGGTACGCGAGGTCCCGCACCGACCGGCTCACGCGGATCGGACTGTAATCCCGCAGATACCGCCGCAGCTCCCCCGCGATCATCGGCACGCCATAGGTTGAAAAGCGCACGTCCTTCGTCGTGTCAAAATTTGCGATCGCCTTCAGCAGCCCGATGCAGCCCACCTGAAACAGATCGTCCGGATTCTCTCCTCGGCCCAGAAACCGTTGAATCACCGACAGCACCAGCTTCAGATTTCCCTCCACCAACCGCTGCTTCGCCGCCTGATCGCCCTTCTGCGCCAGTTCGATCAGCCGCATCATCTCCTCGTTTGAAAGTGTTTGCAGCCGCGACGTGTTCACACCGCAGATCTCCACTTTTCCCAGCATACGCATCCTCCATGTTCAGGCCGCGCATCCCTCCGACGCATCTTGCGCCGCGTCCGCAGCCGTTTCGCGGACTTTTTTTCGAATTTCTCCATGCCGGGTTGACCGTAATCTCTCTTTTTTGTCGACGTAATTTTCGCGCCGGAATGTTCTGTCACCCGCGATTTCCGCTGAAAATGTCCAAAGTGCCTCTGTGGACAACTCTGTGGAGACTGTGAAAAACTTGCGGCTCTCAACGAGAAATCCACATTTCCACACAGTTGTCCACAGAACTTTTTCCCATGCTTTTGTTCCCGCGCTGCATAATAAAGTTTACATAATTGTTTTTGAACATTATGCGAGAAAACATTCCGCCGTCTCCACGTCCAGTCCCTCATGCAGCGCCAGATCGATCCCGAGCCCGATCCAGCGGCCCAAAAGTTTGATTTTCGCGTCAATATCGCGCGGTGTCAGGATCATTCCTACCGGGATCGTTCCGTCTTTCATCCGCCGCCCGCCGAGATCCATCACCGTCGGTACGCCGATGGCCAATACCGGGACGCCCAGGGTCGTCCGGTCGATGGCCGCCCGCGCGTTCCCCACGCCGGAGCCGGGCGTGATCCCGGCTGTGGACAGCTGCACCGCCGCGCACAGCCGCTCCGGCTCGCAGGATGCCACCGCGTCCACCGCGATCACCGCGTCCGGCTGGATCTTCCGCACCGCCGCCACCAGCAGCTCCGCGCTCTCCATCCCCGTCGTGCCGAGGACGCCGGGCGCAATGGCGCTCACCGTCGAAAACGGCGCGAAGACCTCCGGCATCGTCCGCTTCAAATGCCGCGTGACGATCAGGTTCCGCAGCGCCTCCGGCCCGACGGCGTCCGGCGTCACCGCCTCGTTGCCCAGCCCCGCCACCAGAACGTGCGCCCCAACGGGAAGCAGTGCGCGGATGTGCCGGGACAGCAGCGCAGACTGCGCGGCAAAGGCAGCGGGTTCGTGCGCGGGCATACATTCCAGCGTCACATATGTCCCACGCGGTTTTCCGAGCGCCCGTTCGCCCTCCTCGTCCAGAATTTCCACGCTCGTGATCTTCACGCCGCCCTCTGTTTCCTCCCGCGCGCGCACACCGGAGAGCTTCGTCTGCCGCTTCGCGCTGCGCCGCCAGAGGGCATGGTCCTCCATGGCCAGATCCGTCCTCAGATTCAAAATTTCTCACCTCCGTCCTATTTTTCCCAGACCGCCTTGGCCTATGCGAAATTTTTTTGGAAAAAAACCGAAAATAGGGATTGATTTTATCGTGCGGTGCGGCTATAATGTATTTCTGCATGAAACGGTAATTGTTTCGGTATTAACGCTATTGGAGGAGGTGTCGTCATGCCCAACATTAAGTCTGCTAAGAAGAGAGTTCTGGTTTCCAAGGTCAACAACGAGCGTAACAAGATGGCCAAGTCCGCACTCAAGACCACGCTGAAAAAGTTCGAAGCTGCTGTTGCCGAAGGTAACAAAGAGCAGGCCGATAGCGCTTACACGGCTGCGGTGAAGTCCATCGATCAGGCTGTCAAAAAGGGTATTATTCACAAGAATAATGCAGCCCGCAAGAAGAGCAGCATTGCCCTGAAGATGAACAAGCTGGCCTGATGTTTCCCGAATGATCCCCTCTGGCTCAGGCAGATGTCCTGAAAACCGGTTCCGGCCGGGGTCACGGATCGTACATCTGCCGGGTAAGACTGGTAACAGAATAACGGGTATCCGTTTTAGGCCGGATACCCGTTATCTTTGTTTGCAGAAGTTTTTCCGCCGCACTCCGTAGGGGCCGATGCGGCGGGGACGGACAATGCCTGCCCCTACAAATCTATCGCAAAAGGAGTACCCGAATATGGAGCATTCCTTATCGTTTTCCTGTGACTATATGGAGGGCGCGCATCCGTAGATCCTCCAGCGTCTCGTGGAAACAAATCTTGAAAAACGCCAGGATATGGCTCTGACCGCTATTGCGAAGCAGCGAAAGCGAAGATCCGCGAAGCCTGCAAGGCGCCGGATGCGGAGATCTTCTTTCTGGTCGGCGGCACGCAGACAAACGCCGCGGTGATCGACGCCATGCTGAAAAGCTATCAGGGCGTGATCGCCGCAAGCACCGGGCGCATCAGCGTACACGAGGCCGGCGCAATCGATTTTGGCGGGCATAAAGTGCTGACCTTGCCGCACCATAACGGAAAAATCAGCGCCAGTCAAATTAGAGCGCTTTTGGAGCAATATCAAAATGACGCGAACCACGACCATATGGTCATGCCCGGCATGGTCTACCTTTCGCATCCGACAGAATATGGAACGCTGTATTCACGGGAAGAATTGATAGAAATCAGGTCTTCTGTGTCATCGAGAACGCCGCGATGGAGCGGCTGGCAAAGCAGGTGGAATTCGGCTTCAGGGAAGCGTATGATGATACCCATACGATCATCCGCTTTTCCACAAGCTGGGCAAACAGGCCGGAGGACGCGGAGGCACTGTCGTACATCCGAACGAAGTAAGTAATTTCCCTTTGGAAATCCCCAATCGATCCGCAGAAAGGAGCGTGGACATCATCGACTTATTTTCTCCCGTCACGGCGCTGAAGGGCGTCGGCCCGGCGCGCGCCAGACAGCTCGAAAAGCTCGGCATCTTCACGCTCTACGACCTCATTGCCTTCTTCCCGCGCGGCTATGAGGACCGGACGAAGCGCGTCGCCATCGCCGCACTGGAGCCGGATGTGCCCGCCTGCTTCGAGGCCATGGTCATCTCCCAGCCCACGACGGCCTACATCCGCCGCGGCATGGAGCTGACGCGCGTGCGCGTCGCGGATGAGACCGGGCAGCTGACGCTCTCGTGGTTCAACCAGTCCTACCGCAAAAATCAGCTTGTCTACGGCGAGAGCTACATTTTCTACGGTGCCGTCCGCGCCGACCATCCCGGCCAGATGGCGAATCCCAGCTTTGAATCCGCAGATTCCGCCGGACAGGTCACGGGCCGCCTTGTGCCCATCTACCCGCTCACCGCCGGGATCACCAGCCGCGTGCTGGCCGCCTGCATCGCGCAGGCGCTGGACGCCTGCCGGAGCGAATTGCCCGACATCCTGCCGGAGTCCGTCCGGCAGCAATATCACCTCTGCCCGGCCCCGATGGCCTACGAGATGATCCACCGGCCGCTGGACGCGGAGCTTTTGAATGAGGCGCGGCGTCGGCTGGTCTTTGAGGAATTTTTCGTCTTCTCGGCGGGCCTGGCCCTGCTGCGCAGCCGGCAGACGCGCGGCGAGGCCGAGCCCTGCCGGACAGACTGCATGTCTCCGTTTGACGTGGCGCTCCCCTTCCGGCTCACTGGCGCGCAGCAGCACGCGATCGACGACATCCTGCACGATCTCGCCTCCGGCGTGCCGATGAACCGACTTGTGCAGGGCGACGTCGGCAGCGGCAAGACGATGGTCGCCGCCGCTGCGGCCTTCTGCGTCATACAAAACGGCCATCAGGCCGCGTTCATGGCCCCGACGGAGATCCTCGCGGAGCAGCACGCGGCGACGCTCTCGCGTCTGCTCGCGCCGCTCGGCGTTTCGATCGCGCTGCTCACCGGCTCGATGACCACGGCGCAGCGCCGCCCGGTGCTCGCCGGACTGGCCGATGGGCGCATCCAGCTCATCGTCGGCACGCACGCGCTCTTCTCGGAAAAGACCGTTTTCCATGATCTCGGCCTCGTCATCGCCGACGAGCAGCACCGCTTTGGCGTCGCGCAGCGCGCCCGGCTCGCAGCAAAGGGACATTCCCCGCACCTGCTCGTCATGTCGGCCACGCCCATTCCGCGCACGCTGGCGCTGCTCGCCTACGGCGACCTGAACGTCTCCGTGCTCGATGAGCTTCCGCCGGGACGCAGCCCGGTGGAGACATTCCTTGTCGGCGAGTCGATGCGCCAGCGTATCCACGCCTTCACGCGCAAGCAGTGCGCGGCGGGCCATCAGGTTTATATTGTATGCCCCGCCGTCGAGGAGACCGACGACGACAGCCTGAAAAGCGCCGAGGCCTGGGCCGAGGCGCTGCGCACGACGGTCTTCCCCGATCTCCGCGTCGGGCTGCTGCATGGGAAGATGAAGGGTACGGAGAAGGAAGCGGCTCTCGCCGCCTTTGCCCGCCACGAAACCGACATTCTCGTCTGCACGACCGTCGTCGAGGTCGGCGTCGACGTCCCGAACGCGACACTCATGGTCATTGAAAACGCCGACCGCTTCGGCCTCGCGCAGCTCCATCAGCTGCGGGGCCGCGTCGGGCGCGGGGATGCGCAGTCCTACTGCGTACTCTTCTCGTCGAACCGCAATCCCGAGACGCAGGCGCGGCTGAAAGCCCTCTGCGCCACGAACGACGGCTTCAAAATTGCAGAAACGGACCTGGCGCAGCGCGGACCGGGCGATTTCCTCGGAAACCGGCAGCACGGTCTGCCGCTGTTCAAAATGGCCAGCTTGCAGATGGATCTGCAAACGCTTCAGGACGCGCAGCGCGCCGCGGCGAACTGCATCACCTCTGCCGAGGCGCTGGACGCGCCGGAGTTCGCGCCGCTCCGCACCCGCATCGACGCGCTGTTCGCGCATCAGGACATGGCCCTCAATTAAATGATGCACCAATTCCGCACAGCCGGCATATCCTATCGGTATCTTCTAAGAAATCGAGGGATGTGTATGGCTGTGCGGCATTATTTTCTCGGCGCGAACACCGGCGGCGGCTTCGTCTCCGTCTACGATGAATTCTGCCCGCCGGAGTGCGGCGTGTTTCTCTGGGTACTCAAGGGCGGACCCGGCTGCGGCAAATCGAGCTTCATGAAGGCCATCGGCCGCGCGGCGGAGGACGCAGGGCTGGACGTGGAATACGTCCTCTGCTCCGGCGATCCGGACTCGGTCGACGGCGTGTATGTCCCGGCGTGGCAGATCGCCTACGTCGACGGAACGGCCCCGCACGTGCGCGAGGTGCCCTTCCCGGCCGCGTCCGGCGCGTATCTCGACCTTGGGCAGTTCTACCGCTGCGAAGAGCTTGTCCCCAAATTGCCGGAACTGATGCGCCTGACCGAGCGCTATCGCGCGCACTACGCCCGTGCCTACGATGAACTCCGTCAGGCCAAGGCGCTGCATGACGAGCTGGAATCGGTCTACAATCCACACGTCGATTTCGACGGCGTCTACAAACTTGCAGAAGACCACATCCAAAAAATCAAAAAATCACATTGTAAACCGGCGGAAAATGGTGTAGAATAGGGACGCAAAAGAAGAGTTCTCTCAGATGGAGGTCATACCTATGAAAAAACCGATCGTATTGGTCATTATGGATGGCGTTGGCCGCGGCGACGGCGGCCCCGGCGATGCCGTGGCGCAGGCAAAGACGCCCGTGCTCGACCGCCTGATGGCGACCTGCCCCATGACGTGGCTCAAAGCCCACGGCACCGCCGTCGGTCTGCCCACCGATGACGACATGGGCAACAGCGAAGTCGGCCACAACGCCCTCGGCTGCGGCCAGATCTACTCGCAGGGCGCGAAGCTCGTGCAGGAGTCCATCGAATCCGGCGCGCTGTTCCAGTCGAAGACGTGGCTGGAGCTGGTCGACAACGCGAAGGCCGGTCATGCGCTGCATTTCCTCGGCCTGCTGTCCGACGGCAACGTCCATTCCAATATTTCGCACCTGATCGCGATGCTGAAAAAGGCGCGTGAACTCGATCTGCCGCGCGTCTACTGCCACATCCTGCTCGACGGCCGCGACGTCCCGGCGACGAGCGCGCTCGAGTACGTGCAGCAGCTCGAAGATGTGCTGGCCGGCCTGAATGACGGCACGCATACCTATAAAATTGCCTCCGGCGGCGGCCGTATGGTCATCACGATGGACCGCTATGAGGCCAACTGGCCGATGGTCGAGGCCGGATGGAAGACCCACGTCCTCGGCGAGGGCCGCCAGTTCGCCTCTGCGAAGGACGCCATCGAGACCTACCGCGCCGAGAACCCCGGCATGATCGATCAGGATCTGCTGCCGTTCGTCGTGGCCGAGAACGGCCAACCGGTCGGCAAGATCGCCAACGGCGACAGCGTCATCCTCTTCAACTTCCGCGGCGACCGTGCGCAGGAAATTTCCCTCGCGTTCGACCGCAAGGACTTCGCCAAGTTCGACCGCGGCGACTATACCGGTGTGAAGTTTGCCGGCATGCTCGAATACGACGGCGACCTGAAGATCCCGCAGCACTATCTCGTCGAGCCTCCGGTCATCAAGAATACGCTCACCGAAGTGCTCTGCAAGGCGGGCATCCACGAATATGCCGTCTCCGAGACGCAGAAATACGGCCACGTCACCTACTTCTGGAACGGCAACCGCTCCGGCAAGGTCGACGAAAATCT
Organism: uncultured Eubacteriales bacterium; assembly: GCA_900553545.1. Lineage (GTDB taxonomy): Bacteria > Bacillota > Clostridia > Oscillospirales > Oscillospiraceae > CAG-170. The sequence continues at coordinate 7,679 of USDP01000065.1, forward strand.
CGAGGTCTATGACGAAGTTCCGTCCGACGTCATCCCGTTCGATCAGGCCCCGGCCATGAAGTCGAAGGAGATCACCGACAAGATGGTCGAGAACATGGCGAGCCATCAGTTCCAGTTCCTGCGCTGCAACTATCCGAACGGCGACATGGTCGGCCACACCGGCGTCCTGCCCGCAGTCATCAAAGCCATGGAGGCTGTCGACGCAAGCGTCGGCCGCGTGATCGAGGCCGCCGACAAGTACGGCTATACCGTCCTCGTCACCGCCGACCACGGCAATGCCGACCAGATGACCGAGACGAAGAAGGGCAAGACCAGCGTCCGCACCGCGCACTCGCTGAACCCCGTCCCCTTCATCATCTACGATCCGGACAACAAGTACGAGATCAAGGACGGTCACTACGGCCTTGCCAATGTCGCTCCGACCATCGTAAAAATGATGGGTCTCGAAGCGCCCGACTGCTGGCAGCCCAGCATGATCTGACGCAGCATTTATGCGGAAGAAATGCACTGCGGCCCTGATTCTGGTGCTGACGCTGCTTTGCGCATGCTCGTCCGCGGAGGACTCCCCGCTGCCGGCAGCCGTTGCGTCGCCGTCTGTATCTGAGCAAATTCCAGATTTTACCCCCCACTCGAACCCGAACATGACCTTTCCGCTGACCCCGATCTTGATCGGGGTCAGTCTTTCGGGGAGCCGTCTTC
>USDP01000066.1 GCA_900553545.1 uncultured Eubacteriales bacterium
ACGAGTTGGTGCGAGAGATGAGACTTGAACTCACACGACGGTTGCCACACGCACCTCAAACGTGCCTGTCTACCTATTCCAGCACTCTCGCATCGAATGCTTCATTATTATAACACCAATTTCAGATTTGTCAAGAAAAATTTAAGACCTTTGTATGGTCGCTGGCAGCACTTTTCTCTTGCGATTTTGGGCAGTTTCTGCTATACTATCTAAGGCTCAGGCCGAGTTCGCTGAAAAACAGGAGGTTCGCCGTGCCAAAGTTCTTTGTTTCGCCAAACGATGTGCAGGAAAATTTTCTGGTGCTCACCGGGGAAAACGCCGCGCATGCAAAGGTTTTGCGCCTCCAGTGCGGCGAGACGGTGACGGTCTGCGATGGGGTCGGGCAGGATCTGACGTGCGTCGTCAGCGATGTGTTGCCGGGGCAGATCAGTCTGGTCGTGCAGAGCAGGGAGGCATCCCGTGCGGAGCCGCCGGTCGCGTGCAGCGTCTACATGGCGTATGCGAAGGCGGACAAGCTGGAGCATGTGATCCAGAAGGCAACGGAGCTTGGCGCGACCGAGATCGTGGCATTCCCGTCGAGCCGGTGCGTGTCGCGCCCGGATGAGAAATCGCTGGCCAAAAAACTGGAACGGTGGCAGAAGATCGCGGCTTCTGCGGCGGAGCAGTCCGGCAGAGGCCGAATCCCGAGTGTGCTGACGGTGAATTCCTACCGCGAGGCGGTGGAACGGGCGGCGCGGAGCGAGCTGCCGCTGTTTCCGTATGAGAATGAACGGACGGTGTCGCTGCGGGCGGCTATCGGGCCGGCGCAGTTCCGCACGGCGGCCATCATGACCGGACCGGAGGGCGGATTTTCCGAAGATGAGGTTCGGCTGGCCGAGGAGGCCGGCATGAAAATATGTTCCCTGGGTCCTAGAATTTTGCGGTGCGAGACGGCGCCGCTCTGCGCACTGAGCGCGGTGCTGTATGCCGCAGGCGCGCTGGAATGACCCAGTCGGGAATGGGAGAAGGATGGAGTTAAGTTGAAGCAAGCCAATGTGATTGAAACGAAAAAAAGCGGCGATTCTGTCGTATATCAGGTTCCCGGTGCGTTTGCGCTGCTGTTTGTCGTGCTCGTTGCGCTGCGGCGCATTGGAGCGTATTACGGAACGGTGGATGGGTTCCAGCCCGTGCTCTACGCCACGCGGAAGCTGGTGTGGGTGTTTGCGGCGCTGACGGTGGTCTGCCTTGCGGGCGCGATCTTCGGGAAGAAGACGTGGATGCGTGCGGTGGGGCGCTATGGCGCGGTGCTGATGGCGCTGGCGCTGGTGAGCGCGTTTGTGCTGAGCAAATACTGGACGGCGAAGCTGCTGTTCCTCTATCTGCTGCACGCTGTGGTCTATTGCCTGTACATGGTCTACAAGCTGTATCGCGGTGAATTCTTCGCCTACTCGCTGGCAACGTCCGTCTCGGGCTGTGTGTTTTTCTTCTTCTCGAAGGGCGTGGCGTTCAACACGCGCGGCATCCTGCTGGGCCTTCTGGCGCTGGCGGCGCTGGTGTTCGTGGCGGTGTTTGCGGCGCTGGCCGCGAAGGGAAAGGGCGTTTTGAAGCTCGGCGGCAAGCAGGTTCGCGTGCTGCCGAAGTCGTTCAACCCAATCGTGCTCTATGTGGTCTGTGCGCTGTGGCTGGTGTGCCTCTTGCTGTGCTACGTGCTGGGCGCGTCGTTCGCGTACTACTGCATGTTTGCAGCGATTGCGTTTGAGCTGGTCGCGGCGGTGTATTACACCTTTCAGTTGAAATAAGGACTCCGATCCCGTGAACACATCCTGTTCACGGGATTTTTGCGTCTTTTTTGGCCGAATATACAAAAACCGCTCTGCTGAACTCGCTGCTCAGCAGGGTGGTTTTGACTCAGAAGGATCACATTTTTGTGATTTGATCGATCTTTACTTGTTCTTCCTCGGAAAAAGCGGTGTTTTCCAACGCCTTGATATGATCCAGAATCTGCGACGGTTTGGACGCGCCGATCAGAACGCTCGTCACGATCCCGTCACGCAGGACCCAGCTGAGCGCCATTTCGGCCAGCGTCTGTCCGCGGCTGACTGCAAGCTCGTTGAGGGCGTGGATCTGGTGCAGACGTTTTTCTGTCAGATCCTCCGCGTGCAGGAACCGTCCGTCGGTTTTGATACGGCTGTCCTCTGGAATTCCATGCAGATACCGGTCTGTCAGCATCCCCTGCGCCAGCGGGCTGAACGCGATGATGCCCTTTTGCAGCCGGGCGGCGCTCTCCTTCAGGCCGTTTTGCTCAATCGTCCGGTCAAAGATGGAATAGCGGTTTTGATTGATGATGAATGGGCAGCGCAGCTCGTTCAGAATTTTGCAGGCTTTCTTCAACGCCCGGCCGTCGTAATTGGAAAGGCCGACATACAGCGTATTTCCCTCGGTGACTGCCTGCGCCAGCGCGCTCATGGTTTTCTCCAGCGGCGTGCTGGAATCCACACGGTGATGATAGAAGATGTCAACGTAGGGAAGGCCCATGCGCTGTAAGCTCTGGTCGAGGCTCGCGAGAATGTGCTTCCTGCTGCCCCAGTTTCCGTAAGGGCCGTCCCACATCTCATAGCCGGCCTTTGTGCTGATGACCAGTTCGTCGCGGTAAGCGCCCAGTTCTTCGCGGAGGATGCGACCCGGATTCCGCTCTGCGCTGCCGGGGGTTGGGCCGTAGTTGTTTGCGAGATCGAAATGCGTGATCCCATGGTCAAAGGCCGTGAAGCAGAGCTGCTTCATGTTTTCGTATTCAGAGATGTTTGCGCGAAAACTTGCCGCTGCCGCAGTGGAAGGACTACCGGCAACGGGTGTATGAGGAATAGAGGCGTTCGGGGCTGTCCATAGACGTGGAGAAGCGCAGCGATAAAACCGTCCTACTGAGTGCCTTTCAGCAGGACGGTTTTGCTTGTCATTTTGGAATCATTCTCTCGAAGTACCGGATTTGCAAAATTAGTATCAATCCAGTATCACGAGCCATTTTGACGGGCAAAAAAGACTGTATTCACGCGGGTTTCCGGCGTTTTCGGAATTACTCCCATTCGATGGTCGCGGGGGGCTTCCCTGTAATATCGTAGACGACGCGGCCGGCACCCTTGACTTCATTGACGATGCGGGACGACACGATGCCGAGCACATTGTGCGAGATCGGCGCGTATTCGCACGTCATGAAGTCCGACGTGCGCACGGCGCGCAGCGCGATTGTATAGTCATACGTCCGGAAATCGCCGACGACGCCGACCGAGCGGATGCCGGTCAGGACGGCGAAATACTGGTCGGCGCGGACGCGGTGCCGGATGACCTCCTCGCGGAAGATGGCGTCGGCGTCTTGCAGGATGCGGACTTTTTCCGCTGTGAGTTCGCCCAGCACGCGCACGCCGAGTCCGGGACCGGGGAACGGCTGCCGCTCGACAAAGCGGCGCGGCAGGCCGAGCTGACGGCCCAGCGCACGGACCTCATCCTTGAAGAGGCCGCGCAGCGGCTCCACCACGCCCTCAAAGCGCATGTCCTTCGGCAGTCCGCCGACGTTGTGATGGCTCTTGATGGTGGCCGCCTTGCTCCCGCCGGACTCGATAACGTCGGGATAGATCGTGCCCTGCGCGAGGAACTTCACATCCGGCAGCTTCTTGGATTCTTCCTCAAAGACGCGGACGAACTCCGCGCCGATGATCTTGCGCTTCTGCTCCGGATCGGTGACGCCCTTGAGCGCTGCGAGGAAGCGCTCTGCCGCGTTGACGCGGACAAGGTGGATGGCCGTGCTGCGGAAGGCGCGCTCGATCTCGTCGCCCTCGTTTTTGCGCATCAGGCCGTGGTCGACGAAGATGCAATGTACCTGACCGGGGATGGCCTTCGAGAGCAGCACCGCGCAGACCGAGCTGTCCACGCCGCCGGACAGCGCCAGCAGCACATGCGCGCTGCCGACCTGCTCGCGCACGGACTGGATCAGCTGCTTCTCGAGATTCTTCAGGTTGTAGTCGCCCGCAGCGCCGCAGACCTCATAGAGGAAGTTGCGGATGATCTGCGTGCCGTTCGGCGTGGACTCGACCTCGGGGTGGAACTGCACGGCGTAGATCTTCCGCGCCGGGCAGGCCATCGCTGCGTTCGGGCAGGAGGCCGTGTGCGCCGTGGAGGTGAAGCCTTGCGGGAGCACAGTGATCTGATCGGTGTGGCTCATCAGGCCGATCTGCTGGGCGGAAAGGCCCTTGAACAGCGCGCAGGCCGGGTCGACCTCCATCGCTGTCTTGCCGTATTCGCTTGTCGCGCACGGCGCGACCGTCCCGCCGAGGCTCCATGCCGTCAGCTGTGCGCCATAGCAGATGCCGAGCACCGGGATGCCAAGTTCGAAGATGCGCTTGTCACAGTGCGGCGAGTCGTCGAGATAGACACTGTTCGGCCCGCCGGTCAGGATGATGCCGATGGGGTTCAGCGCCTGGACTTGTTCGGCGGTCAGATCGCCGGCCTTGACGATCGAATAAACGCTGCACTCGCGGACACGCCGCGCGATCAGCTCCTTGTACTGTCCTCCGAAATCGAGGATTAAAACAGTCTGTGCCATGGGGATACCTCCTTGGTGTCAAAGATTGTTCTCGCCTTGTCCGGCGAGCGACGCGGCGATGAAGCCGCGGAAGAGCGGATGCGCCTTGTTCGGGCGCGATTTGAATTCGGGGTGATACTGTACGCCGACGAAGAACGGATGCTCCGTCAGCTCCACGGTCTCCACCAGCCGCCCATCCGGCGACAGGCCGGAGAGCGTCAGGCCCGCGGCAGTCAGCGCGTCACGGAAATCGTTGTTGAACTCATAGCGGTGGCGGTGCCGTTCGGAAATTTCGAGCGTGCCATAGCAACGCGCCATGGTCGTGCCCGGCTGGATGACGCACGGATACGCGCCAAGGCGGAGCGTGCCGCCCTTGTCGATGTCGCCGCTCTGGCCGGGCATGAAGTCGATGACCTTGTGCTTGCACTGCTCGTCAAATTCGGACGAGTGCGCGTCGGAGATCCCGGCGACGTCGCGCGCGAATTCGATCGTTGCGATCTGCATACCGAGGCAGATGCCGAAGTAGGGGACGTTGTGCTCGCGGGCATAGCGCGCCGCGAGGATCATGCCGTCGATGCCGCGCCCGCCGAAGCCGCCCGGGACAATGATTCCATCCACCTGCGAGAGGATGTTGTGATAGTTGCCCTCGTTCAGCGTCTCGGAGTCGATCCACTGGATGTCCACATCCGCGCCGAGCGCGAAGCCCGCGTGCCGCAGCGCCTCGGCCACGGAGAGATAGGCGTCGTGCAGCTGGACATATTTGCCGACGAGGCCGATCTTGACCGTGCGCTCGCGCGATTTGATGCGCGCCACCATGTCCGACCATTCGGCCAGATCGGGCGCGGGCGTGTCGATAGCCAGCTCGCGGCAGACGACGGAGGAGAAGTTCGACGCCTCCAGCATCAGCGGCGCCTCATACAGGCAGGGGAGCGTGATATTTTCGATGACGCAGTCCGGCTTGACGTTGCAGAACATCGAAATTTTGCGGAAGATGGACGGCTCCAGCGGCTCGTCGCAGCGGAGGACGATGATGTCCGGCCGGATGCCCATGCCCTGCAGCTCTTTGACGGAATGCTGCGTCGGCTTGGATTTGTGTTCGTCGGAGCCACGCAAAAACGGCACCAGCGTGACATGGATGAAGAGGCTGTTCTCCTGCCCAACCTCGAGGGAGATCTGCCGCACGGCCTCGAGGAAAGGCTGCGATTCGATGTCACCGATGGTGCCGCCAATTTCTGTGATGACGATGTCCGCATCGGTCTGCTTGCCGACACGGTAGACGAATTCCTTGATTTCGTTGGTAATGTGGGGGATGACCTGCACGGTGGAGCCGAGATACTCGCCGCGCCGCTCCTTGTTCAGCACGTTCCAGTAGACTTTGCCGGTCGTGAGGTTGGAGTATTTGTTGAGGTCTTCGTCGATGAAGCGCTCATAATGGCCGAGGTCGAGGTCGGTCTCCGCGCCGTCTTCCGTCACGTAGACCTCGCCGTGCTGATAGGGACTCATCGTGCCGGGGTCGACGTTGATGTAGGGGTCGAGCTTCTGCGCGGCGACCTTCAGCCCCCGCATCTTCAGCAGCCGGCCAAGCGACGCCGCCGTGATGCCCTTTCCAAGGCCGGAGACCACGCCGCCGGTCACAAAAATGTATTTCGTCATGTCCATATCCTCGTCTTTCTATATCGTCTGTAAAATTTGTTCCGCAATGATTTTTCGGCTCACACATCGATCCATCGCCTGCTTTTCGATCCAGCGGTGCGCCTCCTGCTCGGTCATGGCCTTCCGCTCGATGAGCAGACATTTCGCCCGGTTCACCAGCCGGATCTCGGCCATCTTCTCCTCAAAGCTGGCCGTTTTCTGCTCCATGCGGCGCAGCCGTTCGCGCGTGCCGCAGAGCAGCTGTAAGGTCTGCGTCAGCAGCTGCGGCGTTGTCGGCTTTTGCAGCGTGAGGATGCCGTTCGGCGTCAGCCGGGCGGACAGCTCTGCATACTGCTCCGCCTTCACGAGCAGGAGCACGCCCGCGCCGCTCGTCTCGCTCAGCTCCAGCGCCAGCTGCGTCCCAAACTCGTCGGGCAGCGGCGCGTTGACGATGACGATGTCGAAGCTCTGCTCCAGCAGCAGCCGCCGGGCGGACGCCGCGTCGCGCACGGCCCGCACCGGGTCGTATTGCCCTTCGGGGAGCAGCGTGTGCAGGGACGCGCTGAATTTGTCCGCTGCCGATACGGTGAGCACGCTGTATGTCTGTTCGATGCGATCCATCCGCGTCCCTCCTTTCCGGTTTTCAGGGGCTGTATTCTATAATAATATTTTAGTGTAGCTCCGGAGAAGCGCCTCTGGCAGCAGCTCCGCCAGGAAGCGACTCTCCGCTGCGGCGGCTTTCGCCGCAAAGAGCGTTCCGGGAAGCGTCCGGAATTTCGATTTGACGGACTCCGGCGCGGTAAAGAAGTTGATATCCGCGGCCTCCGGCAGCGGCAAATTCTTTTTGATGCCGTCCAGCCCTGCATGAATCAGCAGCGCAAAGGCCAGATACGGGTTGCAGAGCGGATCCGGCGAGCGCAGCTCGGCCCGGCGGTATTCGCCCTTGGCCGCCGGGATGCGGATGAGCTGCGACCGGTTCTCGCTCGACCACGAGATGTAGCGCGGAGCCTTGCTGCTGCCGAAGCGCTGATAGGACGCCTCGGTCGTGTTGAAGAAGACCGTCATCTCTGCGATGTGGGCCAGAATGCCCGCGATCACCTGCGGCATCACGTCGCGTCCGTCGCGGCTGCGGGCCGAGATGTTGATGTGCATGCCGTTGCCGGGCTGGCCGGGCAGCGGCTTTGGCGAGAAGTCGGCCGCGAGGCCGCTCTGCACCGCGATCGTGTTGACCACCGCGCGGAATGTCAGCGCGTTGTCCGCGGCGGCCATCGGGTCGGAATAGCGGAAGTCGATCTCATTCTGCCCCGGACCCTGTTCGTGGTGCGAACATTCCGGGCGAATCCCCATCTGGCTGAGCGTCAGGCAGATCTCCCGCCGGATGTTCTCGCCCTTGTCCTCCGGCGCAATGTCCATATAACCTGCGCGGTCGTAGGGGACGCGGGTCGCTTCGCCGTTCTCGTCCCGCTGGAACAGATAAAATTCCATCTCCGAGCCGAACGAAAACGAAATGCCGCGCTCCGCCGCCGCATCCACTGCGTTTTGCAGGACGCGCCGCGTGTCGGATGCAAACGGCGTCCCATCCGGATGCAAGATGTTGCAGAACATCCGCACCACGCGCCCATGATCGGGCCGCCATGGCAGCACGCAGAGCGTGCCCGTGTCCGGCTGCAAAAACAGATCGGAGTGGATCTCGCTGCCGAAGCCCGGAACAGCTGAGGCATCGAACGCGATGCCGTATTCAAATGCGCGCTCCAGCTCGTCCGGCTGGATGGAGATGTTTTTCTGTTTGCCATACACGTCGCAGAACGCCAGACGGAGGAACTTTACGTCCTCCTCAATGACATACTGCCGAATCTCATCCTCTGTATACCGCATCAGCCCGCCGCCTTTCCTCTTTTTTGAAAACCATATTATACCACGCTTTCCCCGCATTTTCCACGGTAATTCTCCCCAAAAAATCCGCTCTTTCAAACTTTTTTTGCACAGCTGTTTGCCGAGAGGCGGAAAAAACAGAGATGGCGTCCATCCAATGGGGACAGCTGTGCCCTTTGGATGAACGCCGTTGCTCATCATGGTTTGAAATTATATCATAGAGGTGTGGGGAAGTCAATGCAGCGGACTGCAAAAAACTCTGCCGTCCGGAGCGCGAAAAAAAGTGCAAAAAGGGGATTGACAAATCCGCGCG